>PKCQ01000161.1 GCA_002862265.1 Planctomycetaceae bacterium
TCATAGATTTTTGGCTGAGCCGCCGCGAACACGTCCGCCGTAACGGTCTGCTCTTGCTGAATCAGGACGTGGGCACCGACCATTCCGCCAACCACGATATCAGGGCGCTTGTCCTTGTTCACATCGACGATCGAAATCTGCCTTCCGATTCCCGCTTCGCCGTCGGCTCGATAAGGAATCCAATCGACACTATCCTTGCCGCGCACTAATTTGAACCAGTAAACGACGGCTCCCGCATCCCAACCAAGGCTCTGGCGGTGGTGTGAGTAAAAGGTCTTGCCCGTAATAATGTCTTTCAATCCATCGCCATCCATATCTGCCAAAGCGACTGAATGCGGTTCGCTGAATACCACACCAGACTTATTCTCTGAGGGGTGAGAACCCATGATCAAATGATGCTTGAAAGCAGGTTCGTTCTTATCCTCACCTGGAATCTGTTCGTACCAGCCAAGGCCAAAATCGTGGGCACGATGACTGGTGATGATGTCGTTGTCGCCGTCACCGTCGACGTCGTAGGCGTACATCTCCGCACCGCCATAGCCCTCACTGAAAGAAACAGCATGCGGCATCCAACGCGAAGTCAATTGGTGTGTGAGTGGCTGCTCAAACCAACCTTTGGCGTGCAGAATATCGAGCCGCCCGTCTCCGTTGACGTCACCCACGCCGAGACCGTGCCCAAACTTCTTTGATGCGATTTGCTCTGAGACTGCATGGAATTCCCAAGCCTCAAATGGCTGATCCCAATCAATGGTCGCGAAACCAAAGAAACCGTCGCGTGTACACAACAATTCAGGTCTCTCATCTCCAACGATATCGAGCAATTGCGGTGACTCATTGGAAACCCAGTCAAAGACTTGATGCTTTGGCCAGTGCTTACCCCAGCCTTCGTTGCCAGGATTCTCATAGACGCAGGCAGGTGTACCTGGAAAGCCGACCACGAGAACGTCATGAAATCCGTCGCCGTTAAAGTCGTTGAGCCAGTTGAAGAAATTGTCCGCATAGCCTTCTCGATTCTGAGGAACAGGCTTGTAGATTTCATACTTCGTTTTGTAATCGGGTCCAGCGAACCAGTAGGGACCATAGACGACATCGGCAATACCATCACCGTTGACGTCCGCCGCATTGGCACCTTCAGAGAAGTAAACATCGCTTAGCTGCTGCCGCTGAAAACTACGCAGGATGTTCTCGTCTGCCGCTACGCTAGAAGACAGCACAATCAAGAATGACGCGCACACGCAACTCAACGAGTATTTCAACAAATTCATTTCTATTCCCTTACCCATGTTGGAGTCAGGTTTTAGCCGCTCCTATTATCGCACGAGACTAACGGACTCACGCCTCCCTCAGGAACCAGCCGCGGCAGAGGGGGAGTAAGCCGTCTGATTTTACTCGGCGATCGTAAATCGAAACGTATCCGTCAATACGTTCCCGGTGGGATACTAAATACATTATTTTCCAACCTGGCATCCATTGGCGGAATTGCCTGAGGCAAACCTGAAATCGCAGCAGCAAGTTTCCCCTTTAACTTGGGATCAAATTCTAATTGAATCCTTCGCGAGCGAGAGCGATCCACGCTCGGCCAGGAGAGATATCTACGTGAGTGTCGAAAATCGACAGCACCAACTGACTTGATGCGTCAACTTGGACTATGACATTCAGGCTCCGGCGCGCGGAAAGCGATGAAGCGAAGCTGCCATTCTGCCTGCCCGAAAGAGATCACGTTGTTAGAAAGAGTGTATTCGTCTTCACGATGCAAATCGGGCCGCGTGAGGGTTGCAAATCCTATACTCCTTCGAGTTTCAGTTTTCCGACTTGAACAGCCGCCCCCATATTGGCAATTCCAGGGCCGACATAGTTCTTACCGAAAGGTAGAATCATCGGTTCTTCCCAAGGGCGATGTGTGACCATCGCTGCAACTTCGTCAAGGCGCTTCAGAATGTCCTCAGGCAAAGTACCTTTGGCAGCCGCTGCAACGCTTGCCTCTAGATGCTCAACCGTCTTGCAGCCAATTGGAATCGTCGAAACTTCAGCATTCGATAACACGAATCGCAAACACATCTCCGACGCACTCATGCCGGACTGATCGATGAGGTCATAGTAAGCGAGCTGCTGCTGCTGGCGATCTTCAGAAAGCCAGAGTGGTTTTGCTCGGACTTCCTCGTCAGCGCGACGCGTCAAGAATCCTTGCCCGAAGGCAGAACCCAACACGATACCCATGTCTTTTTCGACCGCTGCTGGAATCACAGTATCGGCGGCTTCCCGGAACAACACGTTGTAGTTGAAAGCCGTGAGTACGACGTCGAATCGATCACTTTGAATCAACGAAGTCATCTCTGTCACTGTTGTGCCGGCCAAACCACAAAAGCGTATCTTTCCCGCCGACTTAAGCTCGTCGATTTAGTCCAGCACCGGTCCTTCGAGTGGATCGTAACTGGTCCACCAAGAGTATTGCTGCGGACGATCAGGCTCGTGCACCATCAGGATGTCGATGTGATCACGACCGAGCAATCGCAGGCTTTCATCTACCGACTGCCGCAATCCATTTACATCTCGCGGATCGAAGGGCTGTGGACGACCACCGAGCTTGGTTGTCATGACTATGGGGGCGTGGATGCCAGCCATCGCTTCACCAACTGTCTTCTCAATGTCGGCATACGCAGGAGCGGTGTCGATCGCATTGACACCCAAGTCAATCGCCTTTCGCACGATTCGCTGTGTTTCTGCAACTCCACCCGCCAGCGAGGAAGTGTAGAGACCACCGATCGATAGGGCGCTTATATCGAGGTTTGTACGACCTAGTCTTCTTGTTTCAATTCTTGTTTCTAAAGTAGCTCGTCCAGCCGCAAGGCGTTAGCCCCGGCTCTAGGTATTCTGGATCGTTAAATGGAAGCGCTGAGATCGAAATTGCGATCGTGTTGCACACAAGTCAATTCGTTCTAGAACCGGGGAAAACTCCACGCGGCTGCTCAGCATCACCCTACAATGTCGTGAATCACGTGTCCGTGCACATCCGTTAGTCGCATGTCACGACCGCTAAACCGGAATGTCGAACGTTCATGGTCAACACCCATCAAATACAGCATCGTGGCGTGCAGATCGTGAATCTCCGCGCGGTTCTCTAACGCCTTGTACCCAAATTCATCCGTAGCCCCGTAGATCATCCCAGGCTTCACACCTCCGCCCGCAAGCCAAACAGTAAATCCGAAAGGATTGTGATCTCTACCATTTTTTCCTTGTGCAAAAGGAGTGCGACCGAACTCACCTGCCCAGACAACCAGTGTTTCATCTAACAGCCCGCGCTGCCTAAGATCCTTTAGCAAAGCGCCGATCGGTTGATCCACGGCTCGGGCATTGTTCTCATGGCCATCCTTGAGATTATTATGCTGATCCCAACGATCACCACCGACTTTCGGACAAGTCAACTCGATGAACCGCACGCCTTGCTCCAGCATACGACGAGCGAGCAGGCACTGAGCCGCGTAAGTCTTCGTTGGACCGTAAGCTGAGTCCATGCCATACATTTTCTGAATGTGTGCTGGCTCATCCGCAAGCGACATCACTTCTGGCACTGCCATTTGCATCGAGTGTGCCAATTCGTAATTGCGAATCGCCGACTCCAAGCTGTCATGCTTGCCAAATTGCTTCTTACCGATAGCATCTAGCTGATTGATGAGCTTCAGCTTTTCCTCCTGTTGCTCGGCAGTTTGCTCTCTTCGAGAAACATTGGCAACACCAGTCCCTGATGGCTTGAAAACAGAACCTTGGTAGCTGGCGGGCAAGAACCCGCTGCCGAAGCAATCGAGTCCACCAGGCGGAATCAAGCCACCATTTAAGACGACGAAGCCTGGTAGATTCTGGCACTCACTACCAAGGCCGTAGTTTACCCATGCCCCCATGCTGGGGCGGCCCTGAAGTCCGCTCCCTGTGTGCAAAAAGTAATTCGCGAAAGTGTGCTCTGGAAACTGGGAAGTCATCGAGCGAACAACCGCTAATTCATCCACGCACTCAGCAACATGCGGAAACAACTCGCTGACCGGAATACCTGACTCACCGTGCTGCTTGAATTTCCACGGACTCGCCAACAAAGATCCGTTGTTGTTGAACTGAGTTGGCTCCACATCGAAAAGCTTACCAGGATCCTTACCGTTGAGCTTGTCCAGCGTCGGCTTGGGATCGAAGGTGTCAACCTGCGAAGGCCCTCCATCCATGTAGAGGAAGATCACGTTTTTAGCACGAACCTTGTGATGTGGTCCATGACCTGCAAAGCCATGGTCTGCCAAGCCGTCAACGTCGCTCGCGAAGGCAGGGTCGGACATCAGTCCAGCGAAAGCGACAGCCCCAAACCCTCCAGCGCAAGTGGCTAGCATCTCGCGACGACTAGTTGGTTGCGACTGATATCGCTGACAAGGAAAATTATTCTTAATCATCGGAGAAAGATAAACTCCTTAGTATTCACGAGAGCGTGAGCCAAACTTGCCCAGATTTGTGGATCATCCATTGAGACCTTTTGCGATGCAACCTGCCCTTCGAGAAATGCGGTTGCCACTGCCGCTTCTCCATCCGTCGGACTGCGCGCGAGGCCGGAGAGGTATAGCCACTCAATCCGACGCTTCGTCACGTCTACATCAGAACTAGGTATACCCTCCAACGCTCTCTTACCCCACTTGGCCGACAGCTCTGAGACAAGCGGATCGTTCAGCAGAATCAAAGCCTGGGCCGGCACGTTGGATACATTCCGCCGACCCATCGAACTAAACGGAACTGGAGTATCAAAGGTCAACATAAAGGGCGAGAGGAAGTTGCGGCGTACGGATATATAAATCGAGCGACGTCCCTCGCCATCCAAAGGACCGCTTTTCCCAGGACGCCCACGTCCGTCCATAAAGGGCGTTAAGTGAATGGGCACTGGAGGACCAAAGGCTGTTGGATCCAAATCACCAGAAAGCGCGAGTAGAGCGTCACGAATGGCTTCACCCTGCAGTCGACGCGGAGGCTGGTAGTGCCACAGTTTGTTGGTCGGATCTTTCTGCATCGCAGCCGCATCTGCGAAGCTCGACATCTGATAAGTTCGTGAAAGAACGATGTACTTAATCATGCGCTTGATGCTACGACCATCTTTGAGGAAGTGTGTCGCCAAGTGATCAAGCAACACGGGATGCGAAGGCCTTTGCCCCAAGAAACCGAAATCATCGACTGTTGGAACGATCCCACGGCCCATCAGGTGATGCCAGATTCGGTTGACGATCACGCGCGAAGTCAAAGGATTGGCCGAATCATTGATGTGCTCGGCCAGCTCCATTCGACCGCTCCCTTGGCGAATAGACATAGGTTCATCACCGGCTATCGCTGTCAAGAAATGCCGAGGCTCAATATCGGTTGGCTTGGATGAATTGCCCCGGTCTAAGATTCGGTCGTCTTCACCGGTTCCATCCAACATTGCCAAAGCGACATGCGACTTGCGGACAATCTGCCCCGCTAGCTGCTCTCGTTCCTTTTGCCAAGCTCGAACCAGTCGCCGCGCTGCTTCCATTCCAACCCGATGCGTCACCGAGGAATCTTCCTTGGCTTCGTGCTCCTTATCCATAACCACTACCTTCTGGAACACGATGTGATCCAGCCCGATATTGCCCCAGCCTGACTTGTGGTTGTCGACGATTTGGATTTTCGCTTTCTTTCCCGAAAACTGACGAACGTCCCAAATATTCAAAGACATCTGATTGTTCGCCTTGCCAGTGGCGGAGAGTACTACTTTGCCATCGATCAATAGGTTGACACAAGTCTTACCCTGATGGTCGCCTCCGCCCACCATGAATTCGATGCGACCAAAATCGATTGTGAACTCCGCGGATGTCAACGTGCCAGTGAGACTATCACCTTTTCTCACATCGCCACCTGGGCGGATGTTGTGCGAGTTGACGAAGTACTTGCCAACGCCATTAATTAGGAGGTGCTCTTTTTCATAGACCATGTTTTGACGATCGTACTCACACATTTCAAAGTCTGGCGTCAGTTGAATCGCATAAGTTGGACAAGC
>PKCQ01000254.1 GCA_002862265.1 Planctomycetaceae bacterium
TTCACGGCCAAGACAACATATCCCTTGGAGGCCATCATGTGGAAATTCCAGCGGTAGGAGAACCACTGGCCGATCTGGCCCTGCGGTCCGCCTTGGCAGTAAGTCAACATTGGCCATTGCTTGTCGTCGGACTCGTCGTAGTCAGGAGGAAGGATTACCCAATTGTGAATCTTCTTGCCGTCCGTCGCCGTAAAGAAGCGTTCCTCGATACGAGGCAACTCCAAGTCTGCGAAAATGCCACCGTTCACATCTGTGATGGTGACGCTCTCTTGCGTCTGCGTATCGACCAGAGCCAACTCGGTCGGACGCAGCATGCACTGCTGCCGAGCTAGAACTAGTGATGTGCCTGGGACGGGTGCGACCAACGAAAAGTTGTATCGCCCCTGCGAGATTTGCTTAAGCTCCGAGGATTCGACGTCAATCATGTACAGCTGATCTGTACCTCGCGTCTCACTTGCGAAGTACAGCGACTCATTGTCGTTGCTCCACGTCGCATTGTGAGCGGTTTGATCGAGCCCGCTGGTGATCTCCCGCATGCCGCCACCTTGGCGATCATACAGCATGATGCGATTTCGATCGGACTCAAAACTGGCTCGTTCCATCGAATGAAAGGCCAAGTAACGGCCGTCGGACGAGTAGCGAGGCTCCATGTCGTAGCCTGGCATCCCTGGTGTAATAGATTTCATCGCACCGCCCTCAACAGAGACCGTGTAGACCCCTGTGTCGGTACTCTCAGCTGGGTTGTTGACCAGCTTCAAAGTCAAAGCCAACTCTTGGCCATCAGGCGAAAATTCAAATTGCTCGGAACCACCAAATGGAGGAACGGGGCAATCGGCTTTCAACGTGCTCATCAAGTCCTTCGCGTCACTGGCCTTACCCGCTTTGTCAATCTTGACAACATGCACGTGGCTGTAAGCATAATCGTGCCAAGCATTCCAGTGGCGGTAGAGCAACGAGTCGATAATGCGGGCATCAGCCTTCGGCAAGTCTTTGTAAATCTCGTTGACCTTTTGATCCATCTTCACATCAACCGTGAAAGCGATCGCATTGCCAGCTGGCGAGACTTTCAGATTGGCAATTCCATCTTCAACTTCCGTTAGTTGCACCGCTTCCCCACCGGCTGGATCGAGCATCCAAGCTTGTGGTGCTCCGGACTTAGGCTCTTCACCTTCAGCCGCCTCCTTCGAAGCTCCAGGGGCGATATATACAAGCTTTGCACCGGTGCTGTGATTGAACCAGCTGAGGTCATGCAGACCTTTGACGTCGCTCTGCAGTGTCTTGGTAGGCATGGTCTTAAGCACACTATCGAAGGCCGCCGCTCGATCCGGACTTTCTGGCAACATATTCGGTAGGTCCTGCAAGTACAAAGTGACTCTGCCGCTGTTCTCCTCCAGGTCATAGCGAGTCACCAGATAGGCCAGTTGCCTTCCGTCGGGCGAAACGGCCGAGCCACCAATTCGTCCCAGGTCCCAAAGTTTCTCCGGAGTGAGTCGCTCCCCAGCCGTGGCCGCAGGAGCAAAGATGGTTAGCAGGGCTATGGAAAATGCGAAGAGTGCGCGAGGCATCATTCAAATCCTTCACTGAGTGTACGCGACGATCGAGCGGGAAAAGTAAGCTATTTCAAGGAACCGATAAGCCCCTAAGTCAGACCTTCACGCCCCAGATTACAACGATTTCGCCAACCCTCCAAGCGGCCATAGGCCGACATTCTTTTCAACCCTGGGCCAAGAGGACAATCAGTCCGAAATTGAGCCGAATTTCCCTCAATGCTATAGTCCTTTCAGTCGCGATTATCTTGCCGCCAACTCTGAAAGCTTCAGTTTGATCTCCTCCGTGGCAAGTTTCTTGGTCCGTTGGCATCTTGGCCTGCTCACTACGGCGCTTGCAGTTGCGTTGATCGGCCTGCCTGTTTCGCATGATCTCAACTTGGATTGGTCCGTGGAGGGGATGTTTCCCCAGAACGATCCAACCGTCGAAGCTTATCGTCACTTGCAAGAGCGGTTTGGTGCTAAGGACATCTGTTTAGCTGTGTACCATGATCCGGAGCTATGGGATGCGTCTGGAGCAGGACTGAAGCGTCTAGAAGAGATCAGTGAAGGCTTGGCGAAAGTGGATGGCATACAGGCTGTCTTGAGCCTATCGGAGCTCAACCAAGTGCTAAAGACTGTGCGTGGCCCCATGCGACTGTTTGCCAACCATGATGGCTCGCCACTGCTGGACCCCAACGACAAGCTTGCCCAAGCGTTAGCACGAGTCTTCGAAAGCTATACCCATCGTCCGGAAACGAACTATGTCGCGATAGCGTGCATGCTGGAAACGGTGGATAGCGAATCACGGCCTGGACCTTCCGATCATGAAGTGACACTTCAGCGAATCGATGACTTCATGAAACAGATCCCTTCACCTGCGGCGCTAGGCATGGTAACCGGTGAACCAGTCTTGGTGGCCGAAGGCTTTAAAATGGTGCAGCGTGACGGAATTCGACTGGGCATCACCTGCTCAGTGATCGTGTCCTTGGTGCTGTTGCTTTGCTTTCGATCACTGCGGTGGACCCTGATTCCGATGGCGGTGGTGCACTGGTCTTTGATCGCGACGCAAGCGAGTCTCGTCTGGCTCGCCATGGATTTGACTATGATCAGCAGCACGCTCACTTCGATCGTGACTGTGATTGGTGTGGCGACCTCCATCCACTTGCTACTTCGGTTCCAGGAAGAACGACGGTGCGGCGTTGAGCGAAGGCAAGCTCTCGAATCAACCCTCTGTGTACTCCTCAAACCAATCTTCTTCGCCTGCGTCACGGATGCGGTCGGATTCTGCGCTCTGCTATTCGCTAACGTGGGCCCAGTGAGAGATTTCGGCCTGATGATGGCGATGGGCTCGATGGCCGTGTTTTTTGCAATCATTCTTGTTGTTCCAGGCCTTGCTTTGCTCGGCCCCTGGGATACCGATCCCCGAACACCAAAACTAGATTTAGCTTTGCGTTTGATGCTTCGCAGAGTCCTGAAGTCTTGCCTGAAGCTTCGCAGAACAGGACTTGTGTCACTGTTCCTCGTTCTCACCCTTTCCGTTTGGGGAAGTCTTCGCATGCAAGTGGAGTCAGATTTCACCAAGAACTTCAGGGCAGACAGCCCACTGATGCAAGGTTACTCGGTGATCGAAGACGAGCTGGGCGGAGCTGGAGTGTGGGACGTGATGCTGCCCGCCCCTACCAATTTAAGTGCGGAGTACTTGCGTGCAGTAGAGGAATTAGAGCAGGAACTGCGTGATCTGAGGGTCGAGCTGGCTGGAACAGACGATGATGGTGTGGCCGGCGAAATCAGATTGACTAAGGTGCTCAGTATCATCGACGCAGTAAGAGCCCTGGACGCGGAAATGATGACGCGAATGATCGCTCCGCTGGCTCGGCTAAAACTAATGCAATCGGCTATGCCCGACTTCTCGCAGGCATTGCTTACTCAGGCACCAGACGATAACGGTCAGCATTGGTTGCGGATCATGCTCCGGAGCCAGGAACAGGTGCCGGCAGCCGCCAAGAGCGCGCTTGTATTGCGAGTGCAGAAACTCGTTCAAGAACGATGCCAGTCAGAAGAGTGGAAACAAATGCTTGGCATTAGCTTTGTGAAGGACAAGCTACCGATTGCAGAAGTTGCTGGTTATCACGTGATGCTTGGCAGACTCGTTGAGAATGTTTTGGCCGATCAATGGCGTTGCTTCTTCATCGCCACTGGCGGCGTATTCGTCATCATGTGCATTGCGATTGGCAGTTGGAAGCTGGCCGCAGTGACATTGATTCCAAACTCACTGCCAATCTTGCTAGTACTCGGTTACCTCGGCTGGACCGGAACTCGAGCCAACATGGGGGTCGCACTTATTGCGGCCGTGTCATTGGGACTTTCGATCGATAGCTCCATTCACTACCTCTCACATTATCGCCGCAGGATCAGCGAAGGATCCAAGCCACGCAAGGCCATGCAGTCGGCACAGGAAAATGTTGGGCTAGCCGCCTTGCTAGCGACCATCGCCTTGGTGGCCGGATTTGTCACTCTTTGTATCAGCGAGTTCGAACCGACTGTCGTCTTTGGCGGTCTAGCCAGTGTCACGTTGCTCGGCGGCCTCCTGGGAAACCTAATTATCTTGCCTCTGTTGATCGCTGGCAAAGATTGACTTCAAGCCAATTTGATTCGCCCACCTTTGGTAAACCCACATGCCAAGTAGAATACCTAACACTGGCAGCTCATTGGCTGTTCAATGTGAGAATGCCGGTTCACCCTGACACAGAAAAGGCTGCATGTCGAATCCTAAAGACACTGTGCGCGTTGGACTCGCAGCAGCTATTGGGGCTTATCTTCTCTGGGGCGTGTTTCCAATCTTCTGGAAACAGCTTGGAAAATTCGATCCGCTTCAGGTCGTGGGACATCGTGTCATCTGGTCTTTTCTGATCCTGACTGTGATCAGCTTTTGGTTTCTGCAAGCATCTGAGACACGAAAGCAGTTCTTCTCCGCGTTGCTTGATCGGAAAGTATGGCGAACCTTTGCAATCGCGGGCTTGATGATTGCTTCTAACTGGTTGGCCTTTGTATGGGCGATGAGTCACGACCGAGTCGTTCAGGCTTCGCTGGGATATTACATCAACCCCCTTTTCAATGTCCTCCTCGGCGTCGTGCTTCTTGGCGAACGCCTAAACAAGATGCAATGGTTTGCTATAGCCGTGGCAGCCAGTGGTGTCGTCATCTTCACCGTGGCTTTGGGGGGCTTGCCGTGGGTTTCACTCGTCCTCGCCGTCACCTTTGCGCTGTATTCGCTGGTGAAGAAAAAGGCTACGTTGCCGGCTCTGCAGGGATTATATCTAGAGACCACGATCTTGCTGGTGCCAGCCGTTGTTTTCTTGGGCTATGTGGAGTCAACGAGTCAAAACGGCGCGTTCCAGTCGGGCGATCTGCGACTACTCGCCTTGCTAGTGCTGGGAGGGACTGTCACGATCGCGCCACTGGCGCTCTTTGCCTTCGCAGCGAAACGAGCACCTTTGTCATCGATCGGCGTTTTGCAGTACATTGCACCAACGATGCAGTTTCTTCTCGGCGTTTTTCTCTACGGCGAGGAATTTGACACCCTGCAGCTGGTTGGCTTCTCATTCGTATGGCTGGCACTAGCGGTCTATCTTTGGAACAGCCTCTCAAAGAACAAGCCCGTGTCGAGCAAACATAAGGAACAGTAGTGTTCTAACTACTTTCTACGAATGAAGATCAGAGCATTCGAAAGTTCGCGATACTTATCACCTGTTGGTGGCTGGAGCATCTGCATGTCTCCAAAGCCCATCTCACGTTGCTCGTTCGAAACGTACTTCGGCTGAGAGAACGGTACCGTCGTGGACACTTGCCCAGCAATACTAACTGAGACAGGGGCAGCAAACTTTTGGTTAACTGAGAAGCGATTCCCCGTGCATTCGGCGACGGATTTGAGCAGCTGTTGCTGAGCCGTGTCGTAGCCCAATCCAAAACCGATACGTGGAAAGTCATCGTTATTACGGGAAATCTCATCCAGAGCTCGACTAAGGTCTGCGGCGGGAGCACGCACGAATAAGATCGATGCATCTTCCCAATCCCCCTCCTCCTTGTTGACAAGCATTCGTGCTTCGGAGATTGCCTTCT
This sequence comes from Planctomycetaceae bacterium, assembly GCA_002862265.1. GTDB lineage: Bacteria > Planctomycetota > Planctomycetia > Pirellulales > Pirellulaceae > Aureliella. The sequence continues at coordinate 5,649 of PKCQ01000254.1, forward strand.
TCACTTGCGCGTCGCCTTCAATCGGCTCGTCTATCTCGATCCCAGACTGCTTGAAAACGCGACTGAGTAAGTCGTTCTTGTGAGCGTGCTCCGACATTTCAATGTCGACCAACATAACCAAGAATATTGCCGGGAACTCCATTTCGCTGACGTAGACAATATCCATCTTGGCAGCTGGGTCGAGCTGCTCAGCCTCGTGTCCTGGAAACGGATTCTGCGGCAGCGTCTTTTCTGCACCAGGATCCTGTGCAAGCTTTGTACCTGGATCCGGATCTACGTTATCTTCGCCCTCTGCAAGATTCGAATCAGAAGGAGCGAGCAGAGCTAGCAGACTGAAGATCAGTAAAAGTGCAGCTGCAACACCTAACGCACCGGCCCAAACA
>PKCQ01000246.1 GCA_002862265.1 Planctomycetaceae bacterium
TCCATCGTTGGACATTCCTTGAACGTATAACACTAAAGCTCGAAGCAATATCATAACATGACAAACGTTCTTTGCTGGACTCTGGCTTTTCTCTTGCATTGAGCAGAGAGCTCACTACAGTAACCGAACGAGAGGCGTCCAGCACGTGGATTACGGGGTGATCGAGGTTACTGAACATAGGCGCGATTTTCACTGCGGTGTGCCTCTTGCTCGTCGTGGCACCACCAATCAGCAGTGGCTGAGTGAAACCAGCTTTTTTCATCTCCTTCGCAACAAAGACCATCTCGTCCAATGATGGCGTGATGAGACCAGACAGGCCGATTACATCTGGCTTGAACTCTTCGATCGCCGCCTTGATACCTTCCTCGACTTCGTCGGTCAAATCCTTGGCCTCTGCAAGCTTGGCGATAACATCAGCCTTGCGATCTCGGAAAAACTCGAGCATCTTACCCTCAAAGTCCGAGATGTTCGGTACTTCGACATCATCCATGAACCCACGCGTCGCAGCATAGATACTGATGACTTGTTCTGCCACGTTCAGTGGAGCATATTGTGGTTGCTTCAGCAGCTCCACCATGCGGTAACCGCGGTCTAGCTGAGCCTGAGTGGCAGGGTCCAACTCGGTTCCCAATTGAGCGAAGGCTTCTAACTCACGGAAAGCAGCCAAGTCAAGACGCAGACCGCCGGCGACCTTCTTCATCGCCTTAATCTGAGCTGCACCACCCACGCGAGAGACCGAGATACCGGCGTTCATCGCAGGTCGTACGCCCTTGAAGAACAAGTCAGGTTGTAGGTAGATTTGACCGTCAGTGATCGAAATCACGTTGGTTGGAATGTAGGCCGAAACCTCACCCTCCTGTGTTTCAATAATTGGCAAACTGGTGAGCGAGCCAGCACCAAGATCATCCGACAACTTGGCCGAACGCTCAAGTAGGCGACTGTGGCAGTAGAATACATCACCAGGGAATGCCTCACGTCCAGGTGGACGACGCATCAGTAGGGATAGCTGACGATAGGCGGTTGCTTGCTTACTTAAGTCATCGTAGACAACCAAAGCGTGCTGGCCATTGAACATGAAATGTTCGGCCATCGCGGTACCGGAATAAGGAGCAATGTACTGAAGCGGAGCAGGAGTACTAGCACCAGATACGATAACCGTGGTGTAGTCCATCGCACCGTACTTACGAAGAGCTTCTACAACCAAAGCGACTGAGGAATCCTTCTGTCCGATCGCGACGTAGAAGCACTTAACGCCAGTGTCTTTCTGGTTCAGAATCGCGTCGATCGCGACCGCCGTCTTGCCCGTCTTGCGGTCACCAATGATAAGCTCACGCTGGCCACGACCGATCGGAGTCATCGCGTCGATAGCTTTGATTCCGGTTTGCAGCGGCTCGTGTACCGGTTGTCTCTCGGCTACGCCAGTAGCAATGACTTCCACCGGGCGTTGCTCGCCACCTTCGACTGGTCCCTTGCCGTCGAGTGGGTTGCCGAGTGGATCGAGAACACGCCCAATGACGCCGTCACCGACTGGCACACTCAATAGCTTGCCTAGTGCCTTAACTTCGTCGCCTTCGTTAATCGTCAGGTAATCACCAAGAATAATGATACCGACGGAATTTTCTTCCAGGTTGAACGCCAGTCCAATCACACCGCTCGGGAACTGGACCATTTCCCCAGCCATCACCCCGGAAAGCCCGTAAACCCGTGCGATACCATCACTCACCTCGAGTACGGTCCCCACTTCACGGACGTCCATTTGACTCTCGAACGTCTCGATTTCTTTTTGAATCACCGAGGCGATTTCGTCCGAGTTGAACTTCATGGCCTACCTCGAAATATCTTTCGTTTGCAAAGTTGGATTAGATGTGTTGTTATTAGGACGAGACCAACGCTTCGTACTTGTCGCGAATCGCCTTCTGTACGCCCGAAGTGACCGCGTCGCGGATGGACTCCATCTTTCCGAGAACGCTACCGTCCAGGACTTCGTCACCGATGCGAAGCACTACCCCGCCGAGTAAAGTCTCTTCGATTTTTTCCACAAGTACTGACTCTCTGCCGTAGGCAGTCGTCAAAGCACTCGCGATGTCATTTCGCTGCTCGTCGGTTAACGGCTGAGCCGAAGTGACCAGCACGCGTTGCTTACCGAGCTGCTCTTCTCGCATTTCAGTCGCAGTGATTTGGATGGCACGCAGCGAAGCAATTCGACCGCGGCGACAAAGCACTTTGAGAAAATTCAAAAGCATGGCATCAACGCGGCCACTGAAGATGCGATCCAGCAGCGATTCTTTTTGCTCTTGATTGATACGAGGGGAAGCCAATGCGGTCTCAAGGTTTGGGTACTTGTCTAAGCACTCTCCTACGACTGCTTCCAATTCGCTGACAACCAAGTCTACATTGGAGCCAGCGGCGCCCAGCAATGCCTTCGCATACAGCAGGCCGACTTGTTGGTCGTCGCTGTCTAGGGCAGTTGGATGTTCTGGCTGTTCCGACATTTCAAAATCCCGACTTAGTTCTTGCTTGGAAGCTTCGACAGCATCTCTTGGATCAACGACTGGTGGTCGTCTGCCTTGACTTCGCGACCAACCACACGTTGAGCAACAGCCATCGCTACTTCTGCCGACTGATCCGCAAGCTCGCCAAGGGCAACACGTTTTGCGGTTTCGATGTCTGCGGCAGCACGTTCTTTCAATCGCTCCGCTTCCTCTTGAGCAGCAGTAAGCAACTTCTGCCCCGCGGATTCAGCGTCTTTGCGAGCTTCGGCAACGATTGTCGCGGCCTCTTCACTGGCGGTAGCCAGCTTGGCCTCGTACTCAGCCAGCTTCAATTCTGCGTCGTCGGTGGCCTGTTCAGCTTTCGCAATGTTGTCGGCGATCGTGTCTTCTCGCTTTTGCAACCCGTCCATGACCGGCTGCCAAGCGGAGAAATAAAGACCGGCGAGCAGCAGTCCAAAAACGATGGCAGAGAAAAGTGCCATATCGCTCCGGAAGTCCAGCAACGCCCAAGTCTTTGGATCGATGTTCCCATGAGTTGGATCGTTTACCAAGTGAATCTCGCCATGATCACTACCGTGGTCGGCCTCATTGTGATCTGCTTCGTCGTGATCCGATTCACCCGAAACATCTTGGTCTGAGGCTGCCTCAGCAGGCGCCGTACTCGATTCGTCCTGTGCAGACAAATGCGAACCAGACAGTAACATCATGGCGACAAGGATAGCCCAGAGACTATTCATGACACGTTTCATTGCTCCACGAGCTCCCACGCGAAAAATACCGGCTTAAACACAGTTTTGCAAAATCTAGCTCCGCCACCGGCGGATTCAGATTTTGCGAAAACCAGAATCAACCGCTGCAAACAAATACAGCATAGAAAGCCAGACCTTCAATCAGAGCTGCCGCAATGATCATTAGGGTCTGGATCGTGCCCGATGACTCAGGCTGTCGAGCAACCGACTCAACGGCTCCCTTAGCCAGCAGGCCAATACCTAGGCCCGCACCGATAACAGTCAAACCTGCGCCGATCTGCGCGGGAAAACCAGAACCGGTTTGTGCTGCGGCGGGGGAAGTCAAAAGCAACATGAGCCCGCAAGCCCAAAACATAATTCGTGCTGCTTTAATCACAGAAAGTTCTCCTAAAGGAATATCGCAAAAGGTTGTGTAAATTGTTTAGTGGTGGTGTGTGGATGCACCCACGAACAACGCCGCTAGTAAGGTGAATACATACGCTTGCAAGAAAGCAACAAATAGCTCCAAGAAGCTCAGTATCGTTGTGCCCAAAATCGAGACAACTGACAAAGCAGCCCAGCCGCCGGAACTCATTGAAACATTGTTGATACTAAAAGCGAGCCCCATGATCCCTAATAGGACCAAGTGCCCAGCCGCCATATTCAAAAGCAAGCGAACGGAAAGAACGGTGTGCTTGATGAAAAGCGAACCAAATTCGATGAGCCAAACCATGGGTACAATTCCGACTGCGAGGTACATCGGTAACCCCAGGTCCGGGCACAAGTTTTTCAAATACCCAACCACCCCGAACTTGGCGACGCCTAAGTAAGTACCAAGACCGAAGATCACCAGCGCGAGAGCGGCAGTGAGACCCCAGGATGCCGTTGGAGAACCAACCCAGGGGAGCATCCCCATCAGATTACACCCGAGGATGAAGAAGAATACCGTCCAAAAGAGCGGCATGAATTTTGGTGAATCCTTGGGTTCAATCCCGTTCTCTACGATATCCGTCTTCACGAAGCACGTGATACTTTCGATCAAGTTCCAGAATTTGCCTTGGGGGGCAGCGCCCGCTGAGACTTTACGGGCTAACCAGCGGAACAAGAAGAACATGATCATGGCGACAGCAAGCTCGATCACCATATATCGACTGAGACCAAATCCGCTATCGACCTCATATGCGTTCTTCAGTCTTGCGCCGAATGGCTGTGGGATAAATACCTTGCCTGAAAGATGGAAATTTACTTCTTTGATCTTTGCCTCGGACCAGTCTGCTCTGGGAAGCTCTAGATACTCATCAAGAACCGAATCGTTGTTCATATCTCGACAGGCGATTGCCCAACTTTTCTTTGCCATCTCGCCAGTTCGAAGCGATTGCATCCAAAGTAGAGTTGGGTCAGGATTCTCTGATGCCAGATACGCCTGAGTAGCGTTGCTAGGCTGTTCGTCTTGTGTCTTGGCCCACTTAGCCGCCACTGAATCGAGCTCTGTTAGAGACTCACTCACCCAAGCGTCGAAAGGGCGACCGTGCCGGTGTGGATCGGCATGTTGCCAGAGCTTCCAATGCTCTTTGGCTTCGCTCACACCGGGAACATCATTTCCAAGAATTTCCTTAACCGCGCCAATAAACCGATCGGCTTCCCAGTCCTGGTAATCCATGTCATTGCGAACAACCCAGTCGCCGACATTCGTCCGCATTTCTCCTGAATTGGCGTAGTCACAACGCCAAAACATACGGGGTACATCGAAGTAATAGGAATCTTTGATGTGTAGAAGAGGATCAGCTGACATGAGTTCGTTACTTTTCCTAGCTAAGACGCTCGAAAGGGTCGTCTGAGCCTCCCGACAACTTCGTCTCGCGGATGAAGAGCCATGATTCTAATGAGAGACCAGTTAAATAACAGGCCAGCATGGCGTACATAAAGCAATTTCTTTCAAGGCCCTCCGTCTTTCGGAGTATTAGGATGCCCGGCAGCAGGGAGCTGAACCGCCAAACTGTAGCAAAAAGTGGGAGTGCCAGGCCCTGCTTAAACAGGCCAGAAATCCAAACTGGTGGTAGGCAGCCGAACAACACGATGAGGCAGGCTCGGAGTAGCGCTTGAAGCGGGAGCTCTCCGTAGCGGTAAAATGTCGCAAGCCCGACAATGGACGCGGCGAGGAAGATTGCAATAAGCAGTTGTAGGGAGATAAGAGTTCGATTCAACGGAAGTCTAAAGGGAAGGCCTGCGGGCACGAAGAGTAACGACCACATCTTAGACGGCGTCCGGGGCATGGGAAGCCGAATCGGCCGCCAACTTGTGGATTTCCACGGGCAGTTTTCTTTCCTCTGTCCCAGAAATACTTGATGTTGGGTTAGCGCGGCGTGCGGCAGTTGGAGCGTGTGCATCTTCCTGCTAGGCGGAGGGTGGCGTCGGCGTCTCTTCCTCGTCGACCAGTGGCTCGCCGCGGGCGGGGGGTGTGAGGTGCTTTGCAAGAAGTATGAGTACGTAGGTTCCTAGAGTCAGTCCTACCCCCAACCCAAGGATCGCAAAGTAGTTCGAACCAAGCTTCTGGTCAAGCCAGCGTCCGAGCAACCCTGGACCCACCATAACGATCAAGATCGCTAAAGTCCGAGAAAGCCATTCGATTCCTTCTGCCGCTACATTGTTTTTATTCATTTGTACCTCATTGTGGGGGTGGTGGCTGTCTGTTTTTCTTTGCCAGACCGAAGAGTCTTGCCTGGACCGCAAGCCTTGACGATACCGCCTGTCTTGGCGG
>PKCQ01000245.1 GCA_002862265.1 Planctomycetaceae bacterium
GCCGCAGCGTAGACGTCTGCAATCGAATCAACCAGTTCTGCACCGGCTTGGACATAGGCTTCGTCATCGAGTCCAGACCCTAGGCCACCGCCCTTTTCTACAATGACTTTGTGCCCGCGGCGGGTGAGTTCTTCAACGCCGACTGGCAACATCGCAATGCGGTATTCATCTTGTTTAACTTCGCCCGGTACACCAACAATCACGGTCGCTTCTTTCAAAAAACGAGTAGCCCAAAAGAAAAGACGTGGTGGGGGTTAGCCGTAATTGTAGATAAAACTTGGCTCTTGGGCAGACCAACATTTCGCTTTAAAAAATAGTTTATCATGTGGGGATAACCTACAGTCGCAAAGGCAGAAGTTCACTTCCGCACACTGCCTCGCCTGCCCCTCTCTTTTGTTAAGACTGTTATGGCTAACGAGAATCCCTTTAAGCCAGCCGACTCTCAATCTGCAAATGCAGCGGCCGTCAATGATCCTTATCGCCGGACTGCTGAAGGCGTTCGCGAGCCTCCGTCCGACCTACTTGGGAAACTGAAATACATCGGTCCAGGATTCATTCTCTCAGCCTCTATTGTAGGCTCGGGTGAATTGATTGCCACGACAATAGTGGGGGCCGAGGCAGGTTTCATTTTGATGTGGTTCATCATCTTTAGTTGCTTAGTCAAGGTCGCAGTACAGCTTGAGTTCGGAAAGCATGCGATCAGCTCGGGCGAGTCTACGATGGCTTCCTTTAACGACTTACCCGGCCCGCAGTTGGGCAAAGCAAACTGGTCTATCTGGACTTGGCTGTTTTTGATGGTCGCCAAAATGATGCAAGTTGGCGGCATCGTCGGCGGGGTTGTGGTTGCGTTGGCATACTTCTTTCCGGATGTCATCGATGGAGAAGGAAAGCTCACAGGCTGGGGCATCTCTGCAGGATACATGGTTGCCGCATCAGTCGCACTGCTGATCTTTCAAGGCTACTACCAGCTGATTGAAAAAGCCTCGTTGATCATGATTGGTGCGTTTACGCTGTTCACCATGGCATCGTTGCTTGCTCTGCAGGGAACCGACTATGCAATCACGGCCAGCAATGTAGTGGCTGGCATTACGCCGACTCTACCCGACACTGCACTTCTGATTGTCGCTATTGGAGCATTTGGAATCACCGGAGTTGGTGGTGACGAGATCATGGCCTACAACTACTGGCTGATAGAAAAAGGCTATGCTTCCTACACTGGTCCTCGAAACGAGAGCGAGGTTTGGGCCAATCGAGCCCAGGGCTGGATCAAGATCATGTATTGGGATGCCTTGCTGTCCATGCTCGCCTACACGGTAATGACGGTTATGTTCTATCTGTTAGGCGCGGCCGTGTTGAACCGCATGGGAGTTGTTCCGGAAGACAATCAGCTAATTTCTGTGCTTGGCAACATGTACACGGAGACACTCGGGCCTTGGGCTAGAACCGTGTTTGTCATCGGAGCCATTGTGGTCCTCTATTCGACATTGATGGCAGCTCTCGCCGCGTGGTCGAGGATGTTCGCGGATGCTTTTGGACGAATCGGACTGTATGATTTCCAGGATGCGGCATCGCGCAAGAGGGCAATTGCTTCGCTGGCTTGGTTGATTCCTCTGGGGTGGGCAACGCTGTATGCCTTCATTCAGCTGCCAGGCCAAATGGTCATCTTGGGCGGGCTCTCGACGGTTTTTATTCTGCTAATTGTCGTCTTCGCGAGTCTATACTTCCGATACCAGTGTTTGGACCCTCGGTTGCGATCCGGCGTGGCCTACGACGTGTGTCTTTGGATTAGTTCGATCGCTATTTTCTTAGTTGCGATTTATCTGCTCTACAGGAAGGTTATCGTGCCGGTTTTTTTCCCTGAGTCGGGATCCTAACGGTAGAAACCACGCAATAATAGCTCTTGAGTTGACCTGACTAACCATTCCAACCGCAGCTAGCACGGGTGAATCCCACGCGGTTTATCGGCATTGCCGATTGCGTGCCGCTTCACCGCCAACGAGTTGCTGCTATACTGCCGAGTGGCAATATTGCCAGTTTTTTCAATACTCCGGATGTTGAAATATGAGTTCCGATCCGCACCTTGACCACATTCTAACTGATTGGCCCTTTGAGCCGGACGCGCCCTGCGTGCGTCTTATAAAGGGAGCAGATGGTCGAGATGTGATTCAGTTGCGAGTCGACCTGGGAATTCTCCAATTGGAGACGTCTGGACGCCCTGACGGGATGCAGCCAGAGGGCCACGCGTCACTGTTAGATCTACTGCTTCGTCGTGAGGCTGAGGATCCTGACATGGAACTGGATGAGGCGACTTGCATAGAGATCGATCGCGAGTTCGTTCAATATTACCATCGCCGTGTGGCTTGGTTGCGTTTGCAGCGTTTTGATCTAGCAGTTCATGATGCCGAGCATACGTTGGCACTGATGGATTTCTGCCGCGAGCATTCGCCCTGCGAGGATTGGTCCTTCCAGCATGAGCAACATCGTGCCTTCGTTCTGTTCCATCGCAGTCAAGCTGCTGCACTCAGTGCAATTGAGCTGCAAGAGCCTGACATGGCTGTTTCGGCAATCGATTCTGGGTTGGAACAGATCGAAGAAAACTTTATTGACCTAGGTTGGCAGGATCAATTCGAATCCGATGAGTTGGTTGAGCGATTGGTGCACTTGCGAGAATCGCTGAAGAGTGATTTTCAAATCGAAAAAAGTTTGCAGCAGCAATTGGCAGAGGCCGTCGAGTTGGAACAATATGAGTTGGCTGCAAAACTTCGCGACGAAATAGCTCGTCAGGAAGAAAACGCCTAGCCACTTTCGTACAGATTGCGAATAGTGATTTTATGAAAGCTAAAGTTAGTTATTCCGTGTCGTCCAGGTTCCTTGTTCACCGATGCACCGTAAGTTTCTTCGTTCCAAGATCCATAGAGCGACAATCACGCGAGCCGATGTGGACTATGAAGGCTCTCTAACCCTGCCTCCTAAGCTGATGCGAGCAGCAGACATTCTTTCTCATGAAGCCGTTTGGGTATGGAATGTGACTCGCGGAACGCGTCTCGAGACATACGCAATAGAAGGCGTTGAGGGAAGTCAAGACATCTGTGCAAATGGAGCGGCTGCTCATCAGATTCGCCCAGGCGACGTGGTTATCATCGCCACGTTTGTATATCAGACTGAGAGTGATGCTGCCGAGTCTCCCGTCGAGCCCCGAGTTGTCTTTGTGGATGCAGAAAATGAGATGCTTCGCATGGGGCATGAAGTTCCTGGGCCACGACGCCGCGGCGTAAGTTCAGACTGCTAAACTTAGCTATTCGTCTCCATATTTAGACCGCGATGCTCAACCACTCTATCTTCGAGTAACGTTGGAAGCCGGCTCTCTCGTAGAGTCGCACCGCCGGTTCGTTCTGGATATCCACGGCGGTGACGAGCATATTGCAGTCGTGCCGGAGTGCTGTTTGCCGAGCTTCCTGGACGAGTTGGCTCCCAATTCCGCGCTTGCGGCTTTGGGGGGGGAGTCCCATGTAAACCAGTTCCATAGTTTCGCGCGGGTGCATCTGCATAAGAAGGCAGCCCATTGCCTCACCTGCAAGCTCCGCGACATACCAGTGTTCCAAGTGATGGAGAGGTATGCCGTTGGAGAAATACTTAATCAGCATGTGATCGCTCAAGCCATCCACGGGCGAATTTACTGCAAGGTCGAGTGTCCCTTCAAAGGTCTTTCTGATCAGTCTCCCTAGTTTGGCCGTACTCAATTGGTGAGCCGGAAGCATTTTTAGCTGACGGGCCATCGGAGCACCCGAATGTTCTTGAGTCTTGCCCACAACGCCTGGCGACTCCTCGAGAAGTATCTCGCAATCGGCCGAAGTTGAGGCGCCCTGGGGGTTGTGGCCAGAGAATGCGGCTAGATCCAATGGAAGGCAGATCTGCTGAATTGAGGCAAGGCTCCGGAACCCGATGCCGAGGAAGAAACTACGGAACTCATCTTCGCTAGGACACATGTACTCGATGCGATTCAGCGATGGAAACCGTCTCAGCACCGTCAAGACTTCCGTTATAAACTCTGAAGTTGGCCCATTGCCGAGTCCGCGAAGTCCGACGATTCTCGCTGAATGTCCCGTCAGCCGACGCACATAGATCGCTTGGCGAGAGCTGGAATTCCAGTCTTGAAAGAAAACCCAAGAATCCCGGCCTAGAGCCAGGTCTTGCTGTCTTTCCTGCAACACGACCTGGAGCCCTTCAGCCCCGCGATCCGCGAAAATCCACTCAAGAATTTCAAACTGTTGAATCGTGTCGGAGTGCGTTTGAAGCATAAACCTTTTATGCGTTGGGACTTAAGGCCGCCTGTTGGCATAGAGAAGCCAAGAAGTGTTTTGGGGAATTCGGAGATATGTCGTTAGAATAAGCGTTAAGCTCTGTGTCCGGCTCAAAAACGCAATGGTAATCTAATACCACGGATACCAATCCGAGCGTACGAGCGAAATAGCAATCAGTTGGTCGAGGAATTGACATGCAGGCCCGTTGTTTAAGCATTCGTTCTAGTTTGGCGATCTTAGTGCTCTCTTGGGGAATGTGCCAAGCTGATCTTTGCAGCGGGCAATCTTTTCTCGAGAAACTTGAGCAAGCAGTGAAAAATCAGTTGGAAAAAGAGCCGCAGCCAGGTGCTCCAGTCGCTGCGCCAGCTAAACCGACGGTAATGCCGCCAAAGCCGCTGGTGCCGCCGATCATGTCTGTTCCGCCCCAGCCCAAGCCTGGAAAGTCGCAACCACCCAAAGCCGCTCCAATTCCAAATCAACCTCAGGGATCGCCAACGAATGCAGGGCCTGTATTTTTGGGTTTGGAGGCGGAGGAAACTGTTGGCGGCGGAATCGGAGTACGTGTGGTCGAGGTAACTCGAAACTCTCCCGCAGCGAAGGCTGGCTTCAAAGTCGGTGATCAAATCGTCGCCCTAAATGGTTATGGAATCGCAAATCTGGATGACATGGTGCAACAGCTTGTAAAGACATCGCCTGGGCAGACTGTTGATTTTTTGTTGACCCGAGCTGGGCGAAACCAAAAAGTATCTGCACTTCTGATGGACGCGAATTCGGCTGAGCAGTCCACGGGGGCATCGCGAGAGCTAATTTCAAGCGGCCCTGCGTACCTTGGGATCAAAGTGAACGACCTCACCGACTCGTTTCGAAAGCAGTTCGGAATTGGCGTGTTTCGTGGCGCTGCAGTCGCACGAGTAACTCGAGGCTCTCCCGCAGCAAACGCTGGTATAACACCGGGAGATGCCATCATTGAGGCGGGTGGTGTGCCTATTGACTCAGCTGACGAGCTGAAAGCATGGCTTTCGACGGTACGCCCAGGCCAACTGGTTGAGGTGGTTTTCTATCGCGGAACACTGGCCAACGCGGTTCAGATCATACTTGGCATCGGTCAGGGGCAGGAGGCAAGTGGTTCGTCTCGTCGCGTCATTCCCCCTGGCACAGTTCGGCCTGCAAATTCCCCCCTAGCGTTGCCTCCATCTTTAGAGAGCGATGTGCCCACGAGCTCGGCCAATGCCCATCTTCAGGCTTTGGTAAAAAAGCTACAGATCGAGAATGATCTACTCAGGAAAGAGCTGCGTGAATCCAACAAGACGCTAGCGGATACGCAATCAAAGCTAGATCAGATCATGCAGCTGCTCAAGAAACAGTAAACGCCCTATTCGATTGTAGGATTGCAAATGATAGGATGAGCATCCGCGTCGGACGAAGTTTTCTTTTTGGTCTGTTGCGTAGAAAGTGAAATCTGTTGAAGGATCCAAATAGCATTTTGGTGACGTTTTCTGTGGAGTTGGAATTGTCCAATCTTTGCAAATCTGAGATCGCGCGCTACTTCTTTGGGAGGTTTAATAATTTGCGTTTGCTCGGGCTGTGGTGGTTCCTGTTAGCAATTAACTCCCCGATTTCTTTGGCTCAAGAGGACGAGCCACGTGATCTACAGATTCAAAAGCTTCAAGG
>PKCQ01000056.1 GCA_002862265.1 Planctomycetaceae bacterium
GGGTTAAAGCAGGCTTGAGTCAGTGGTGCAATCACTGAAATCAGAAGTGTGACGGTAAGACCAACAAAAACGGGAGCGAGATTGCTCTTTGGTGATTCTCGGTTTCTCTTGTTCCCAAGTGCCATGACAACAAAGGCGAGGATTGCGGTTCCAAAGAGCTCTGCCCAAAACGCCGTAGCATGTGTAACGTGTTTACGAAGCTCCTCGTGTTCTGCCTGAGAATAAGGTTTCTCCGAAAGGCCTCCAGGATTGGGGAAGAATTCTCCGTAACAACTTGCTGTAATCTCGCTGCCTGGCTTCCCTCGCTTGACACCAAACTCTTTCTCCACCGATTCGAGTCTTTTGGAGAAGAGAAGGAATAGTAACGAGGCAGCGAGAAAGGCTCCTAGAAGCTGCCCGGCAATGTAGGGCCCAATTTTCTTCGCGTCGAAATCGTCCCAGATATACATGCAGAGAGTGATAGCTGGGTTGATGTGCGCTCCGCTGATTTGACCAATGCAATAGATGGCCAGCATGATGGCAACACCCCAGACTACCGCCACTTGCCAAAGCCCGGATTGGGCTCCGAAGGCGACTGCGGCATGTACTGCGCCAAGTCCGAAGAAGATCAGAATGAACGTTCCAATAGCTTCCGCAATGAACAGGTCGCGGAGCGATGCTGAGCGTGATTCAGACACTTGAGTTCTACCGCTTTAGATCGTGATTCTGGTTGCCAAGTAGCGTCGGATACGAGCTACTGGTAGTCGATGTGCAGGAATCAGATTAACGTCAACGTCGTCTGCCACCTACTTTCCTTGCAGGGAAAAGCCGCTTTTTCTTAGGTTTTTCCTCCAACGGCTCTTCGACAACTGCTTCCACTGGTTCTGGCTCACCAATCAAATCACGTTCGAGTAGCCGGTTGATGTTGGCTTCGATCGCGGTCAACTGCGGACCTTCATCAGCAGTTACGAAAGTGAATGCGATTCCTTCTCTTCCCATCCGCCCTGTCCGACCTACTCGGTGGACATAGTCTTCGCAGTCGAGCGGAATGTCGTAGTTGATGATGTGCGAGACGGTGGATACGTCGATGCCGCGTCCGACAACATCGGTAGCAACCAAGATGTTAACCTTTCCGGCGCGCAGATCATTGAACACCCGGTCTCTACCCCGCTGGTTCATATCGCCATGAATACAGGCCAGTTTGGCTTTGGAAAGCTCGTTATGCTTCGCCAAGGATTTTTCGAGGGCCAAATGCAAGCGATCGGTGCCTCGCTTTGTTCGGCAAAAAATGATCGCCTGGCGTGGAATCTCACGTTCGAGCAGTTTAAGCAACAACTCGTATTTTTCGTTTTGCCGAATGCTAAAGTAACGCTGCTCGATCGTCTCAACTGAGATGTTCTTTCCGGAACAGTCGATGTGCACCGGACTCTCTTGATAACGCTTGGTTAGCCGTTGGATTTCAGGAGGCATCGTTGCGCTAAGCAGCATGGTCTGCCGATCTTTGGGGCAGGACCGCAGGATTCTTTCGATTGCTGGGCGAAATCCGATGTCCAACATGCGATCTGCTTCATCCAGAACTACGCACCAGAGATCATGAGTCTTGAAGGTTCTACGTTGGATGTGATCGAAGACCCGACCTGGTGTGCCAACGACAATTTGAGTGCCTTCTTGCAGTTGCCGAATCTGGCGGCGCATGTGTTTGCCACCGGCCAAAACCGTGATCGCCGTCTTGCACCCATGAGCGAGCTTGCACATCTCTTGATACACTTGCTCGGCCAACTCGCGGGTGGGCACCAAGACGAGTGCTTGCGGATTCCTGCACTCACTCAGCGGATCGAGTAACTCAAGAATTGGAATGGAGAACGCAGCGGTTTTTCCCGTACCAGTTCTCGCTTGTCCAATAACGTCGTGTCCGTCGAGTGCGGGTGGGATCAATTGGGCTTGGATCGGAGACGGAGTTTCGTAGCCGCCTCGCTTGAGAGCTCGGCGCATCACTTTCGAGAGGTCTAGGTCTGCAAAACCGACTTCGGCTGCAGCCTGCGACTCCTCTGGGGAGCTGGTAGATTGCAAAATAAATCCAATGTATGTGGTTCCATGAACGAAAATCTTTCGTGCAAAGACTTCGGCCTCCACACGGATCTTCTTCCACTCCAGCCCAAACAGAATGCGCCATCTAGGGCGGACCAATCAATCCAAAAAAGCTCTTTCGGCAAGGATCGCCGCTGCTGTTTCCACGGCCCGATGCGATCAAACTGATTGACACGCCACCCGTTCAGCTATGGGGGTCCTCAGTTCAGTCGCTTCAGGCCGCAAAAGCACTGGAAAAGTTGATGCGAACAACTTGTGCGGGAGTCGAAGAGACCTGCTGTTCGACGAGACCATTCCAGCCAAACAAGCTCTACTGTTCATGTAGATCCTAGACGGAATTGGCAAACAATGTCACTACCTATTGTGTGAAATCAGCGTTGCGGGTGAAATAATCCCGCGTCCTCGCATGAGCAGCTTGCCCATTCTTCGGGCTGGGCCCATTCTTGGGTGAACGTCCCGGTCTACAAACCCTCGTCTCTATATTGAGTAGCCTATGAGTTCCGAGCATTGGATCCACAACTTACTGCCATGGCTCGCATCTCCACAAGCTAGTCAGCTGGATGAAGCGTGTCAGCAGGGATTGATGCAAGCTGACTACTTGGAGCTGGAATCCTTGTTGGGGGTGCTAGAGCATCAGATTGGGAACATCGCTCCAGGCAGCTCACATCCGCAGCTAGTGTTCCAGCTCATGGCAGCGCGGGTCAAGCAGCTTCTGGAAGAGACTCCCGAGGCACCCATCTTGGACTCTCGACAAGTTGCAAACGTTTACGAACAGCTTGTGGTTGCAAAGCATAACGCAGCAGCTGCCCATCTGCTTCAGGTCTTGGCAATTCAAGCTGATGCCGAATCGCTACTCGCTTTGGTGGAAACATTGCAAGAATTGCCACCGGAAGACTGGCAATCCGTAGGGTTAGCCCTGAGCCCACTTTGGTCGGCCAAACCAGATGCACTTACGGAGTTTTTTGAACAACTGGACGATGGCTTTTTGCAGCCGTCGACAACCGCCGTACTTCTGGACCTTGCGAATTATTCGGTCCGCAAGGGGATTTTAGAAACGCATCCCTGGGCTGCACGTGCCGAGCAGCTTAGCCAGCTTTTGCAACAAGTCATTTACCGGCTTCGGCAACTCGAAAAAGAACCCCGGGAATTCGGTGATACGGTCGAAGTCGTACAGCAGGCGTTGGCAGACAGCCTAGCATTGACTGTGTCATTATGTGACTGTCTCGGGCAAATCGCGAATTTCATTGCTAAGGAACCGTTGATTGACGCTCTGACGTTATCACACCGGAGAATTCAGACTGAAGCCGCCGCAGCACTGGCTCGACTCGAGGTGGACGAAGGCAAGGAACGCTTGATTGCCCTGAGCCACGATGCGGCAGCCCGAGGGCGAGTCTTAGCGTATGCCGAGGAGCTCGGACTGATGGAAGCCATTCCGGAAGAGTACCGAACGCTTCAAGCCGCCGCCGAATCGGAGCTGGCTTCATGGCTAGCAGACCCTGCTCAATTTGGGATCGCGCCACAGGAGATTGAGCTCATTGAGCATCGAACTCAGTACTGGCCGAGTTACGAAGAGCCGAGAGATTGTTATCTGTTTCGATTTACCTACAGCATGCCTCAGGGGCCGATGCATAATATTGCCATCTGTGGGCCATTAACGCATTGCTTCCAGACGGACGTGTCTTCGTTACCAGTCGAAGACATGTTCTCCGTCTTTGCTGGATGGCAAGCTGAGCACGAAGAGATCTTCGAAGTGCCTGCAGATCAATTGAACGAGACGCAGCAGATCGAGTCGGAACGCATGCAGCAGTACTTGCAATCGCTGGGCTATGAGTCCGCCAAGCCAATAGCGCTGACTTTGTTTTTCGGTGAGACTGCCCTGATTGGCACTGCGGAGAAGGCTGGACAAGAGTGGATTGTTCTCACCGATGGGAATGAGCTGCTCAGCTACCCCAGCTCAAATCGCGATCCGAAGGCGCTCAATCCTGAGATCGTACTGTGTCTCTTCCGAGGAAGAAAACTGCTGCGAACCTTCAACGGCTGAAGCTTCTCGTAGCTGAATTCATGGCTCTTCAAATTGAAACGCGTGGCTGAGTTGCCATGGCTGCATTGTCACTGTGGCGTGCCGGATTCGATTGTTCAAGGTATCTCCACGTGTGTGCGCAGACGTTAGTGTCCGATTCTACGGCAGTAAGATTCAGACCTATTAAGCATCATTACCTCATTTGCGGCTCCAATGCTTGCGTGTGTATTACACCCCATTGGGAGGGTTCGCGTCAATCGAATTAACTTCGATCCATCCGCTCTCTGATGTTGGCGAAATCCCTCGGTACGCTACCAGCTGCTCGATGATAAGCCAACCAATATGCAAGAATCGAACGCCGCTAGTTCTGCTTTTGGTGGAGCGCAATGCATCTGCGTGTAAGCTGGCATTTTTCTTTTCTCAAACCTGCCTCGACAACGATTGCAAGGCTCGTTGGCTGAGGCCATCCAACGCAACAACCAACAGATTGCACACCACGCAGCTGTGTTCTGTCGCGAACTGGTTGTCGACGGTGCAAGTGAGCTCGATTGGGACCAGCTATCCACTTTGCTCGAAAAAATCCTAGTGACCAATAACGGTTCCGTCTGCTTGTTCTCGCCGAAAACGATTCGAATAGCTTGCCAGAAGCAATTCGAGTCAGAGTGGGAATCCTACCTTTCGAAACACTTCCTCACGTTGCAGTCGAAAATGGCGTTGGACGAACGGGCAAGCACGCTGGATATCGGCACGCATCTTGTTGCCATTGAGCGGATCCCTGAAACCGGTTTGTTGGTTCTCGCTGTCCAGAATAAGGCGAGCATTTTCAAACAGACCGAAGCAACGTTACGACCAGTGTTCGCTTTGGCGTACGTGTTTGTGTTGATCGTGGTTTGTTTGACCGCCGCGGCAGCAACTGTTGTCATAGGTCGATACGAGCACCGTCTTTCGACGTCAAACCAAAATCTTGAGAGACAGGTCGAACAGCGTACCAAGTCGCTCAAGCGTACGAGAAACGCGACGATCTTTGGCTTGGCGAAGCTTGCTGACTCGAGAGATTCGGACACCGGCGACCACCTCGATCGAATCCGTTCTTTTGTAACGATCCTTGCGAAAGGTCTGCAGCAAACTTTGCCAGATTTTTCCAACGAGTACATTGATACGCTCGGAGTTGCCTCTTCACTACACGATATTGGCAAGGTTGGAATTCCGGATTCGGTTCTCCTAAAGCCAAGTCGATTGGCCCCCGAAGAACGAGCCGTGATGGAGACGCACGCCGAACTGGGCGCGGAGTGCATTGCCGCTATCATCGAACGCCTTGGGGAAGACGATTTTTTAACCGTAGCGCACGAAATTGCCTTGTCGCATCATGAAAAGTACGACGGGACCGGCTATCCGGCGAAATTGCAGGGCAATGAGATTCCAATCAGCGCGCGTATCGTTGCTTTGGCGGATGTCTATGATGCACTGGTTAGCCCTCGCGTCTACAAGCGACCAATGACGCGCAAACAGGCTCGGGAAATCATCCTCGAAGGTGCTGGGCAGCACTTTGATCCGACGATTGTTTTGGCTTTCTTGGATTGTGAATCAGAATTCATCGAGATTACCGAGCGGCTTCATGCCTCGATTGAGGAAACTGCCCAATCGCACGAAGACCATCCTACAGCTCCTTCGGGAGATGCGGTTGCGGCTGTTCAACCGGCTGTGATGCTGTCGACAAGACCCTAAGCCTTGCCGACAACTGCAATGAATCATCTGAGCGGAAATCGATAGGCTATCGAGAGAATCTTCGACGACGCTCTTCTTCTAGATCCTCAAACGCATCCAGCCAGATGTTGGAGCCTGATTCTGTGAAGCCTTCGCCCTCACCACTCGCCTGCATGTCAT
>PKCQ01000654.1 GCA_002862265.1 Planctomycetaceae bacterium
AGTGCTAACACAACGCGTGCTTCAAGACATGAACCTGGATCTCGAATCCATCGGCGAACGGCGGAATAACTTGAATGCCCAGGAACTTGGCGACGCTGCAGAAAGGAAGCGGAGATGGGGATCCAACCCTATCTTTGAGAAAGGCAAGGTTGACGAGATGGTCGAAGCTGGCGTGAATCGCTTAGTCGATATGCAGAATCAAGACGGTGGCTGGGGCTGGTTCTCAGGTACTGGTTCTCGCTCGTCCGCTCACCTGACTTCACAAGTCGTGCGTGGTTTGCTGGTGGCGAGGAGCAACAATGTTGCGATTCCTGCAGACGTGATTCCGAGGGGGACTACGTGGCTTAAGAACTATCAGCAGCAGGAGCTTCAGAAGCTGAAGAACTGGGATTCGGATACTGATCCCCGGAAACATCATGTGGATAACATGGACGCTTTGGTATTCCATGTTCTGACGCTTGTTGGCGAGCGTAATGATGAAATGAAGAAGTTTCTCTACGAGGATCGAACGCATTTAAGCGTCTACGGGAAATGCTTGTTCGCACTGGCGACGCATCAGCTGGAAGACGCCGAGATGACGAACATGCTGAAACGCAATATCGAGCAGTTCTTGGAAGTCGACGAAGAGAATGAAACGGCTTTGTTGGCCGATCAGACTAATTGGTGGTACTGGTACGGAAGCTCGATCGAGTCCACAGCAATGTACCTAAAGTTGCTGACGAAGACTGATCCTGATTCGATCACTGCTCCTCGCTTGGTGAAGTACTTGCTGAATAATCGCAAACACGCGACTTACTGGAACAGCACTCGTGATACGGCCCTTGTCGTCGAAGCTTTTGCGGACTTCCTGGATACTTCCGAGGAACTAAGTGCGGAATCTCAGGTAGATGTTCTGCTAGATGGTAAGTTGATCGGCAGCATCGAGTTTACGAAAGAGAATCTGTTCGACGTCAACAACACGATTCAAATTGCGGGCGATGCGATTCCGAGTGGTGAACATCAGTTGACCATTCGAAGGCGTGGCAAAGGCAACATGTATTGGAACGTGTATTCTCGCAACTTTACTCGGGAGCAAGAGATTGAAAAAGCTGGCTTGGAAATCAAAGTCGAACGTCGATACTACTTACTGGAGCCTTCGAAGGAAGAATTGCAGCTTGCTGGCAAGGATGGTCGAGTTGTCGAGGCGAAGGGCGATAAGCAGCTTCGCGTTCAGCTTGATGAGGAAGTAGAGGTTCCAAGCGGGCGAATGATTGAAGTTGAATTGCTGATTGAAAGCAAGAATGATTACGAGTACTTGTTGGTCGAAGACAAGAAGCCAGCAGGTTTGGAACCAGTCGATTCGCAGAGTGGTTACTTCTACTCTTCGGGAATTGGCGTTTACCGAGAGTTGCGAGAGAAGCACGTTGGGCTGCTAATTGAACGCTTACCGCGTGGGAGATTCTCGGTGCGTTATCAGATGCGATCCGAAAGTCCCGGTGCCTTCACCGCATTGCCGGCAACGATCGAAGGCATGTATGCACCCGAGTTGGTCGGCAACTCACGCGACTTTGATTTGAAGGTGATCGACTAGCGATTAGTAACTGCCGCCAAGAACCTATTGGGATTCGCCAGAATTCCTTGACTGAACCATAGTCGGGGCTAACTGTTTCTGCCTTAGCCGCGTTTCTAGGCAGTTGGCAAATTGGCAGCGTGAATGTAAGCGATCAAGATGAATCGAGTGTAAAACGGAGGTGTTGCATTTTTTTCGCATAAGCCAAAAACCGGCCGTAGAAGCGGATCTAACGTTCCGTCTGAAAATTCAATGAGCGGCTACTGCAAAGCGAGGAATTCTTCTGTGCCCAACTACGGCAGTTAGCAAAGGGCTTCTCGAGGGGGCTCTGGTGGCACAAATTGGCAGCCGCCAATGATCGGGTGGCCGCGAAGGAATTCCTTCGTGTCCATTTCTCGTTTGCCCGCTGGCTGGACACGACCAATCAGAAAAATGCCCTCACTTGTTCCAACGGCGATGGTTTCTTTCCAAGAGCCGTCAACGGCCATCCCAAGTTCCTCCGCCGTGACTTGTCTCGCTTGCCCAGGTTCAAGCTGGATGGTTCTGCCCGCAACAGCTCGTGCTCGTCGAACGATCAGTCGCAATTTCTTCTTGCCATCAGGCCACTCGAGTTCCGCAAAAGTGCCTGGCCATGGCTGGCAGGCTTGGACCAAACGTGCGAGATAATCGGCGGGCAAGCGAAAGTCCAAGGCTCCATCGGCTTTGCTGAAACGAGGAGCACGAGTCACAAGAGTCTTATCTTGGATTTCGCCGATCTCGCTCGCACCATCCCAATCGTTAAGCATTGCTACGGCATCTACTGTTGCTTGAACGCCCAGTTCTGCCAAACGCGGCTCGAGTTCCGCTGCGGTTTCGTCTGGTACGATGGGGGTTCGTATGACTTTCAAGGCAGGTCCAGCATCCAGACGAGGTGTCATATGGATGACAGTCACACCCGCCTCCGCATCTCCCTGCAGAAGACTCCATTGCACCGGTGCAGCCCCACGGTGCCTGGGAAGGAGCGAGCCGTGAAGATTAATTCCGCCGAGCTTTGCTGCTTTCAGGCAATCGTTTGAGAGAATCTGGCCATAGTCGCAGACGAAGAACAGATCAGCTTGGTGCTGGGACAAGGTTTTTATGGCTTCAGCATCGTTGATCGAAGCGGGTTCAAAGATTTCTAAGCCCCTATCCCGAGCCCAATCATACACCGGCCGTGGCGGATGCTTTTTGGGCTTTTGTTCGGGAAGTGGTCGCGTTACCAATAGAGGAATGTCGTGACCGTCGTCGAGCAGCCTTTGTGCTGTCGGAACTGCAAAAGGTCCGGTGCCCATTACGACTATTTTCATTGGAATCCTTTCGGTGGATCGTTGCGTAACCGCGCTGAAAGAACATCTCGAGACTCAGCCGCTCACGCGTCGTGCTTGTATTGGTGCTGGCGCTCATGTGGTTTGGTCTTGTATACTACGTAGGAAAGCTAAGCCAGGTCTTCGCTTCGTTCGGCACAAGTTGCCACGGCTTCTATGAAGGCGCTGCGGACCGCGCCGGCTTCCAGCTCACGAAGGGCGGTAATTGTTGTACCACCAGGGCTGGTGACTTGGTCTTTTAATGCACCTGGATGCAACCCCGTCTCAATAACCATCTTGGCAGCGCCGAGCACCGCTTGTGCGGACATTCGGATAGCAACGTCGCGTGGCAGCCCCTGAGCCACGCCGCCGTCACTTAATGCTTCGATGACCAAGTAGATGTAAGCGGGACTCGATCCAGCGATCCCTGTAAAAGCATGCATCAGGCGATCGGGAATGTTTATGACTTCACCGACTGATTTCATGAAGGTCTCAACCCAGGTTTGATCAGCCTCCGAAGAGTCGGCGGGGCAGGATATCGCTGATGCTGCAGCGTTGACCTGGCAAGGCGTGTTAGGCATGACTCGGATGACGCGTTTCGTTCCCAGCATTTCCTGCAGCTTTTCCAGCGAGATGCCAGCTGCAATCGAAATGAGAAGGTTGTCTTCAGAGAAACATTCAGCGAAGACGCTCGCCTGTTCTTTGAGAATGTGGGGCTTTACGGCTAGGAAGATTGGTTCACAGCTGGCCGCCAAATCCGAAGACTGGTCAACAAATTTCGCTTCCGGGATTTTCTCAGTTAGTTTTTCACGCTGAGCGCGGAATGGCTCGGCGAAGATAATATCTTCTGCACTGCAGATGCCAGCTGCGATTGCACCCTGAGCCAGTGCGGTCGCCATCTGGCCGCCGCCTACAAATCCAATACTCACTTGATTCTTCTCCTAACGCGTTGCTGTTGAACGCTGCGCGCGGCGACTGGTCTCGCCATGGGCGAAATGGCAAAATCATTTGACGCCTCGTCATTCGAACGCAGGACGTTCAATTTCGCAAGCCTATGGCGGAAGCTGAGTCTGAATCTACCAATCCAAGTTCGTTGTCACGCAGTATTCGCTAGCGCAAAATAGACCCCCGATTGGTAGAAGTTATTCTACCGGCTGCCTAAGATCGGCTGAAAGCCAGCCGGTGAATGACTTGAATCGCACCGACGGCATCGGAAAGGCTCAGCTTGCTCTCGCCAGCATGCCTACAATCGAAGACGATCGGAACTTCACCAAAATGCGCTTTCCTTTGTCGAAGTGCTACCAAGATCTCCTCCAAGAATCCGTAGCCTGGGCAAGTGAGTTTGGCAAGGTTCAGTTCTTGCAGCTTGCTAACTCTATAACAGCGGAATGAACCGCTGCAATCAGAAAGTGGCAATCTAAGCATTCGAGTGGCGTAGAGGTTAAGGAAGCGGCTGATCAGCTTTCGATGGGGTGCTAAGCCAGGGGAACCACCACCAGGCCGATAGCGTGTGCCAGCTACCATGTCCAAATTGTCATGGATCGTCTTCTTCAGAAGTTGTGGAGCTGTGGCAGGATCGTGACTGTGATCCGCATCTAAATTTATCAGAAAATCGTATTCGTGCTCGAGACACCAGCTGATCGCATCACGCAGTGCGGTTCCAAGTCCGAGCTTGCCGGGACGCTGGAGGAGGTGTAGCTGCGAGTTGTTTTCTTGGGTGTCACGCACCCAGTCTGCAGTGCCATCCGGAGAACTGTCATCTACAACCAAAACATCTGCATCTGGCAGGTGTTCGAGTAACCCTCGCACCATCGTTGGGATGTTTCCCAATTCGTTGTAAGTGCATAGCACGACAAGCACTCGCGTTGCGGCATCGGACGCTGGTTGGCTCATCGTCATAGGATTTCGTTGCGAACGCCTAATGGCTGACGGCAAGGGACAGTGCAGCGGTTTCCAGTGAAAGAGGCATTCTGGCGAAGTCCACTACTGAATCAGTTCTACTTTACGACAATATTCACGAGGCGGCCGGGAACGACGATAGTTTTTACTATAGTTTTGCCGGCTGTCAGCTCTTGGAGACGTTCATCGGCCATAGCCAACTTCTCCATCTCATCCTTGCTGCATTCTGCAGGCACAGTCATTCGACCTCGGACTTTCCCGTTTACTTGCAAAGGAATTTCAACTTCCGCACTCTTGGTGGCGGACTCGTCGTACTGCGGCCAACTTTCATATGCCAAAGATCCTTCATGTCCTAAGATCGACCACAACTCTTCTGCCAAGTGTGGAGCCATCGGGGAGAGCAACAAAATAAATTGTTCCAATGCCGCGCGAGGACGAACTTGTTGCTTAGTAAAGAAGTTGACAAACTCCATCAAGCGAGCAATCGCCGTGTTGTAACTCATCGTCTCCAAATCACTTGTGACTGCTGCAATGGTCTTGTGGAGAACTTTATTTTGCTCTTTGTTGCATTCGACGTCTTGGATGGAATCAAGCAATGCAACATCGTCGGCTTGATAGTCCACAAACATACGCCAAACACGGTCTAAGAAATTCTTAACACCGCTGACGCCAGACATGCTCCAAGGTTTGGTTGCCTCTAACGGACCCATGAACATCTCGTACAACCTCAAGGCGTCGGCACTGTAGTCTCGGACAATCTCATCCGGATTGACCACATTGCCGCGACTCTTGGACATCTTGTATGCCCGGCTGTCGACGCGAATTGATTCGTCGGACGTCAAGACAAAGGAATCGCCTTTCTTGGTGACGTCTGCTTCGTCAACCGAGACGGACGTTACCTCTTCACCAGACGCTTTGTTGACCAACTTGCCTTCTTCGTTCTCGAACTGAGCGAAGCATGCCGCGGCCGTTCCGAACGTTTGGAGCACAGATCTTCGGAATGCTGCACCAGTGGTGTCCTCTGCTTCCTTGTGAGGCTTGTCTTGTCGCCTTTGGCGCTGCTCATCTTCTCCGCCTATAGGTTTCCCGTCGCTATTGCCCGTCACCGCAGGGACTGAGGTGCGGTGGGACCTCGCGACTGCCCGACCAATTGCACCCGCCAAGTTGGTGAATGCGGCTTTCCTGTACGTCGT
>PKCQ01000650.1 GCA_002862265.1 Planctomycetaceae bacterium
CCGGATCCGGAGCCGGATCATTACCAGTACTGGTCACAAAGTCTTCGAGTACGGCTGATGCAACGAAGTTTGCATTCGGAATCAGCACAATGTAGTCTCCTGGCAGCAGACTGGACGTTCCACCGAAGGAATAGTCACCAGCAGCGCCGGTTGTTGTCGTCGCGACTAGCGTGTCCGCCGCGTCTAAGCCGCCACTACCATCGTCTTGGTATAGCTCGACCGTTACGCCTGCGAGACCGGACTCGCCTGCGTCGAGGGTTCCATTGTTGTTCGCATCTTGGAATACCAGATCACCGATTGTCATCGGAGCCAAGTTTGCGAAGTCGGCGGTCGTTGTGGATAGCCCCACGATTCCGATCAAATCGATCGAAATGTCATCCGCCGCAGCCATGTTCGCATGAAGCCGAATCGCACTGACGTTGGTAAAGTCAGCAGCTCCCGTCGCGCCCGCCATTTGCGTGAAGTCGGCGAAGTCAAAGTCCAGAGTTGCGGTAGCTCCACCGCCCACGGTCGCAGGAATCGCCAATGTTTGCGAGGAAGCTGTCAAGTCGTTGCCAGAGTAGACTTCAACCGTCAGTAGGCTACCGCCTTGAGATCCAACATTGAAGCGGAATGATCGACCCTGACTGTCGGTCAAGTCGATGCCGCCGAGCCCGTGCGCGTTGGTTGTCGCACTTCCGTCTACACCATCGTACGTGATGAAGACATCACCCGTGGTAGTAACACCAGCATCGATCAGGACCGTACCCGCTGGGTCAACATTGAAGCTAAGTGTGCTGCCGCTACCAACGTCATTTACAACAGAAACGTCTCTTTCGCCGCCAATGATCTCCGATGGAACACCGGCACCAGCTGTTTGCTGGTCATTTTCTGTCGTACCGGCAGCAGCGACCAATGGGTCTGGCGCTGTGACCGTTTCAAAACGGTCAATCGGGCTTCCGGCTATGCCCGTATCGTTAGATACGGTCACTACCTGCGTTGTGACGTTTGTGCGTTGCAGCAAGCCGGCTACAGCCGTCTGTTGGACAATATATTGCCCATCTGTCAGGTCTTCGAAGAGGTAACTACCGCCAGCGCCTGTCGATTGAGTTCCGACCGTAGTATCACCCGCGTCGATCAGTCCGTCGTTGTTGACGTCTCTCACGAGTGTGACTGTGACGGCAGCAAGGTTCGTGTCATCAGCAGTCAGGCCATCGTCGGTCACATCGGAGAACACGGTACCGCCAACCGCACCGAATGCTAGCAGTCGCCGCTCTTCCATACCTTCTACGCGAAGCTTACGGCGGAAGCTGCTGCGGCGTTCCGCTGGCGATAGTTTGTTCTTGCGTCCTTTGCCAAGGCCCAGTAGCCCCTTCATGCGAGACATCAGTGATGACATAGCTTGCTCCTACCCAGTTGCTTCCTGCAAAGTGCCTTCGTGTACTTTCGTCCAGCAACAAAAAAAGCTCGACGTTCCCTGCCGGGGAGGCCGAGCTTTTGTTCCTACAAATCGATTTGGTTTGCACGAACCGAATTGATGGTGCAACCGCTATATTTTACCAGCGAAAGTCTGCACCGAAACTCAGACCCTGTACTAGGTAATCGGTTTCCACAAAGTCAAACTGCGGTCTTAGTGGACCAGCAAACGGGGTTACTTCCGGAGCAAGCAGGTTGGGATTGAGGTCTAGATCGATTTGATCGCCTGGGCGAACTACGTTGCCCCAGTAAATTGCCGAGTACCCGATCGTGCCCCTCAGACGCTGGGTGAGCTGGTAACCCAGGGTCACGCCGAATTCAGGAATCATGGTGAACTGGTCGCGATCAAACGTTCCGGAGTTTGTTCGTTGCGCCAAGAATCCGTTGTTGAAGCTGCTTGTGACACCATTGTCGACGATGGTGGAGTTGCCACCTATGGTTACGGTTTGGTGTACGTTTCCAACTGCGACTCGCATCAAGGCTTCTAGCGACCACCATCCGCGGCGACCCTGCCAGATGAAGCCAAGCTCGGTGCCGTTGAATTGGTTTCGTGTCTCAAAACGATCGGTGATGTCGAAGCTGCCAGGTTGTGTGGTAGTCAGCATTTGAAGTTGCTCGCGAATCCGTATCGACTCGTCTAGCTCCCAGAAGCGGTAGCCGATGGTCGCGTCTAAGCGTGAGGACCATGGAACGGTCTTGCAGGCTAGATTCGAGAAACAGCAACCCTCTGAGCTGCACAGTTGCCGGCGGAACCGGAAGGCAGCACCGTCAAACTCGGAAGTTACGTCGACTCCGATCGAGCCAGAGACGACAGCCGGAAATGCCACCAACTCCGAATCTTGTGATGCGGTCAGAGCGTTGAAGAATGGTCGAGCGATGATTGGATCGCCGGTGGATTGTTGGAAAAAGGACTCAGTTTCTGCACCCAGGCCCGTATATTCACCTTCGATGCCCCAGCATGGGAAGGAAGATAACCACCAGCCGAAACGAATGCGGAAGCCGCCACGTTCACCATCCAGTACATCTTCGTCTGCGCCGTAAAGAACGGAAGTTCCAGTTTGGCCTAGAACACCAGCTTGTGCTCGAGCAGTGCCGGCAGGGCTGGTCGTAACCAAGGCTGGAACTCGCATGCCCGATGGATACCAGGAGAGGTATTCTGTCTGAACCCAACCGTGTGAAGGGAAGCAGATGCAGAAACCGCGAGGAGTTGCACAGGTGCCGCAGTAGGCACCGATTTCAGTTCCGCAGGAACCGCCGCAATCGCTTCCACAGCCTGAGTCAACGATCCCTTCGTGTACTACGCCTTCGTGTACTACCCCTTCGTGGATCACTTCGCCCTCTACGACTTGAGCGTAGCTAGCTTGGGAGATGTGCATGTCTTTGCTGCTGGCCACTCGCGGGGGTGCGGAAGCTTTCGCCGTTCGCACACGAGAGCCTGTGGTCTTCCTGCTTTCCTGTGCGTCAACGCCAGCCGCCATCACCAGGGTGCAGATCAACGCGATTGTGGCAATAAAGTTTTTCACGGCTTCCGTGCCTTCCTTAGCAAAATTCGCCCTTGAGGGCTTCTTAACCTTCGCTCAGCAGGGAATACCACGGATCGGCAATTCACTGCGACCTCATTCCATTCAGAGGAATCACCTTGAGTATCGTCCTGGCTCTGGCAGGAAATTTAGCCCAATCCATAAATTTAATTTTATCGATAGAGTCTGCGCGATCGGTATATCTTGTCACGGGGGTGTAACGGTCTTACCACAAATGAGTTAGGGCGAGTGCTTCAAAGCCTAAGCAATTTGCAACTGTTTTCGCGCCTCATATTTAGGGCCTTCACGCCAATAGCAAAGTGATATCATTTAGTGATCAAGATGCACGCGGCCGAGGCCGCACGAGCTTTGAAAGGTGTTGAAATGAGTCATGAGAAAACCATTATTCCTTCCTCCGGCTGGCCGCCACTGATGCTCGGCCTAACAGGGCTAATTGTGGGCGTGTTGTGCATCATCTACGGTGCGATGATTTCAAACCCACTTATAATTATTGCTGGGCCATTGCTTAAGCTGGTGAGCATTCTGACACTCTGTGGATTGATGGCGATTGCTCCCAACCAGGCCAGGGTTTTGCTGCTATTTGGCGCATACAAAGGCAGCGTGACCGAGTCGGGTTTCTTCTGGGTTAATCCGTTTTACTCGAAGAAGAAGATCTCGCTGCGAGTTCGGAACTTTGAGACTGGCTCAATGACTACGCCTGAGAAGAAGGATGCGGCAGGACAAGTTGTTTCGCATAAGACAAGAAGTCCGGGGCGTCCCTCTAAAGTGAATGATCGCGATGGGAATCCAATCGAGATCTCAGCCGTTGTGGTTTGGAAAGTGGTCGACACGGCGGAAGCGATGTTTGAAGTCGATGACTACGAGAACTTCGTGGAAGTGCAGAGTGAAGCTGCGTTGCGGAATCTTGCGTCTCGACATCCTTATGATAGCGGCGACAGTGCGATATCCCTTCGTGGGAGTACACAAGAAGTGTCTGACCAACTAACGGGCGATATCCAGGCTCGCTTGGAGAAAGCCGGTGTTGAAGTCATTGAAGCTCGCATTAGTCACCTGGCTTATGCTAGCGAAATCGCCGCGGCAATGCTTCAGCGTCAACAGGCTCAAGCCGTAGTCGCCGCTCGAACTAAGATCGTAGAAGGAGCCGTCGGCATGGTGGAAATGGCACTAGATCAGCTTGCGAAAGACGAAATCGTCGTGCTGGACGATGAACGCCGAGCTGCGATGGTCTCCAACTTGCTCGTGGTTCTGTGTAGTGACCGCCATACCCAGCCAGTGGTGAACACCGGTTCGCTCTACTAACGATTGTCAGTTGGCAGAATGCGGATGCTGTATAGAATTTCGCCACTCTTCTGCGGAGGGATGGCGGAGATCGTACTGCCGCTGCGTTTGTGAATCAAGTTACTGCCACGCGGATAATGCTGATTCTCAAGCTGCAAAGCAAACACAAGCCTTTGTAAGAATTTGGCACTTGCTCATGGCGAAACGAGACTCATTCCTAATTCGCATTGATCCCAAGATTCTGGCTGCGATTCGCAGCTGGGCGGAGGACGAAATGCGCAGCGCCAACGGCCATGTCGAATATCTGCTTCGCCAGGCATTGCAGCAAGCAGGTCGTTTGCCATCGAAGGAGGCAGAGCCTCCGGTAAGCGACCGAGAGGATGGTGTTGCATCACCGTCTTCAAGTGGGACATAGCCATGATCCTCGCAATTCAATATGAGCATTCCTGCAGCGAATGCACTCAATCGGAAGTCTCCCGAATCTCTCTTGCTGTACCCCAAAAAACACGGAGAGAGGTGCTTCGAGCCTGAAATAGCTACCTGACTTTTGAGTTCAGCGCCGGACCTGATTGGACTCCGTGGATTGG
Source organism: Planctomycetaceae bacterium (assembly GCA_002862265.1). Lineage (GTDB taxonomy): Bacteria > Planctomycetota > Planctomycetia > Pirellulales > Pirellulaceae > Aureliella. The sequence continues at coordinate 4,862 of PKCQ01000650.1, forward strand.
CGCAGGTAGAGAAACCAAAAGCGCCTACAAATTCCTTGGAATAATGTCATGTTCGGATTTGGTTCTAAAAAAGAGATCCAAGATGCACTACCTGTAATGCGGCGAATTGTCGATTTAACGATTCCGAAAAAGCCTGTCCCAGACGAGATAAGGATCGACCGTCGCTTCAATAGTTCACTCCCTTGTGTTTTGACTCCTCTCGTGGGAGCGAAACCCGAATTCTGCGACTGCCTTATGGGGATTACCCAGGACATAAGTGATCGGGGAATCAGTGTCATAACGATGGAAACGCTGTCCTTTGAAGAGTACGCGATAAGTGTCTGGCCAACGGAGCTTGAAGAACCGGCACATTTGAGTTGTATATTGGCAAATTCGAGACGCTTCGCACACGGTTTTTGGTCTACTGGATTTGCCATCTATCAGCTTTTGAACCAAGCAAATTTGCGCGATAACGAAGCTATAACGGCGGTTGCCATGCAGGCTCTACGCGCCGACCAGGGTGCTGAGGTAGCCGCTACGCCCTAAAAACCATCTTCATCTAACATGAAAAGAGCCCAGGCATCATGCCTGGGCTCTTCCTTTTTTCGGCTAGCTGAGCTTAAGACCTGACATCTCAGCCGTCGTGTGATCTTCGTGTTAGTAGTTGAAGATCAGTCCGAGATCAATGCCTTGCGCCCACATGCCTTGAGTCACGATTCCGCTATGCACAGGGCGGTTTACACCGCCTGCTGGGTCGATGGCTCGGTCCATTTGGTCGCCAGCAAGAGCAACAGATGACCAGTACATAAAGCTGTAGCCAACAGTCGCTTGAACATTCTCGTTCAAGTTTGCACCCAGCTTGACTCCCAACTCCGAGATGAAGCTGAAGTTGTCGACAGAAGTCATAGGACCAATGTTTGAGGTTTGAGCAAAGGTGCCACCAGCAGTTGCGGCTGCTGTGCCCGCGGGAGGCGTTGTGGTCGTCGAACCAAAGATGTCTCCGGTGCTACGGGTGTTACCGATGCTTACCTTTGCGAGGCTACTTAAGGTCAAACCCTTGCGAGTCACGCTGCTGAGCAAGCCAAGGTGACCTCCGTGGAACTGATTCGCAGTCGAGAA
>PKCQ01000559.1 GCA_002862265.1 Planctomycetaceae bacterium
CATCCATGTCATCGGAAACAACGACGAGTTTCAAATCCGTTTTGCCCAACAGACGTTTCGTAATCCGATACCACATGTTGGGCGTCAATTGGTGAGATTCAGCCTTGTTACGAAGGATAAGTCCAAACCCCTTCGCCTTGGTTGAGATATCTCCATTGAGTTCGTTTATAACGCGATCGATTGCTAGTCGAATCGGACGATTTGTGGGTAATGTCTTAGACGCTAGGCTATCTACCGAGACAAACTCGGAGTCATGCTCTTGGCCCAAAGCAGTACTTTTGCCAATCCAACTGATCACCCTCCCCGCAGAGGTGACCGCGATCAGTACTGCGGGTTGTGTTTTTTTAGCAGCAGATACTGCCAAGCTCTGAATTGACTCCGATGCGTTTAGAAGCTCTTTTACGGAGAGTGTCGAAACTGTCTCGCCGCGCCGGCCATCAATAATTTCGATGGCGTCCCTCATTGCAACGAAGACTTGGAGCTGTTCTCCGAGCCCCGAGGCGATCATCGCCTGTGGCTCACGCACTTGGCAGGTCCAGAGTTCGTCCGTTGTGCCATCGGCAGCCAGGCTTCGACAACTGAGCTGGTTTACGTCGGCGTTCCAAATCAGCCCCTCGGCAGTCGCCACCAAGTTACCTTGGAAAGGCAGCATGCGTGGGGCGGACAGCGAGGAACGCGCTTTTCCAGAGTAGAGACTCAGCCTAGGAGAGTTTCCCGGCCCCGCGAAGAACCCCTGCTCAGTCACCATGCAAAACGATCCGCCGGGAGACGGAAGCTGCGCTAGAGTTTCGCCAGTTTCGACATCAAGCATGAAGGGCTGCGATCGCCCTGTCGGCAAGATCAGTCGCTCGTCGCCAGCGGACAAGCTGTAGCCTTGCGGAGACTGCTGCAAACGAGTTCGCCAAAGGAGCTTGCCCGAATCTTTCTCAAGTGCCACAGCATAAACGCCTTGGCTTGGGAATAGGCCAGCTGTTGCCATGATGCGATCGCCAACCAGCATCAACGAGGTGCGAATCGGATGTGGGGAGATAAGCCTACCATTGCCGATAATCCACTTCCAATCTGGACCAATACGATACTCCCAAAGCACTTTTCCCGTTGCGATATCCAGGGCACGTACTTTGCCATCGTCGCTTCCGAACCATAGTTTGCCATCGCCAGTACACGGCGTGTAGCGGATCGGGGCATCTGCATAGAACTGCCACTCGACTCTACCCGTCACGGGATCGATTGACAGTAAGCGATCACCTCCGCCAAGTGCAAGCAAGACATGCAACTTTCCGTGTTGATCGGCGGCGATGAGCGGGTGATCGCCCCTGTCGTGATTGACTCGCGCCTCGATATGTTCAAGGCTTTGCCACAAGCTACCGCGAGCAGGCTTGGGCCAAGTCGGCGAGGCTGCGGTTTGCGTTGCTAAACTCCATGCCGGCTGCCAATTGATACCCTCCAAATCTTGCGCGACGTAGGCTGTTCGCTGCATTTCGCCGCGATACTGAGGCCAATCGGCAAAGCACGCTGCTACGACGCTTTGCACGCCCCAAATTGCAAGGAGAGAGATTAGAATCCGTTCCATTGTGTTGCCTTGAGAAGAGAATTGCCGTGGCTAGGCTTGCATGACGCGGGGTGTCACCAGCAAGAGCCCAGAAGGCTAGTATAAACTGCGCGAATCCGAGATAGAATCGTGGGCGGAGCAGTTTAGGGCCGATCCTTGTTTTAGCTCCTTCGTTTCCGAGCCCGATTCCGTGGATAGTAGCATGCTCCGATCTTTTTTCTCGCAGAGAGTCCTCGCCGTTGCTTTAATTTTGTTTTTCGGACTGACTGCAGATGCCTTAGCAGAAATGGCAACCGCTTCGAAGCGAGACAAGAAGCCAAACGTTCTCTTTATCGCCGTAGATGACCTTCGGGCGGAACTCGGATGCTACGGCAGTCCGATCGTCAAGTCGCCAAACATCGATGCACTGGCCTCACGTGGCACTTTGTTTCAGAGAGCGTATTGCCAGCAAGCAGTATGCAATCCTTCTCGTGCCTCGCTCCTAACCGGGCTGCGGCCGGAGACTCTCGGCATCTGGGACTTGCCTACGCATTTCCGCGAGCGGCAGCCAGACATCGTCACCTTGCCGCAACTTTTCAAGCAGAACGGTTACTTTACGCAGAACATAGGCAAGATATTTCATAACTGGCGGCAGGATGACTTTAGGGGCGATGCGCCTTCCTGGAGTGTCTCCGCGGAAATGCACTATGCCTCACATGGCTCCGACGCCGCGCAGGTCGTCAAGCCTCTGCCCGAGGATACTTCAGGCGTGCCTCGAACGGAAAAGCGCGACGTGCCAGATGAGGCATATTTTGATGGGCGAGTGGCTCGCAAGGCGATTGAAGCACTGCGAGATCGAAAGCAAGGCCGTAAGCCGTTCTTCTTGGCCGTTGGATTTTGGAAACCGCATGCGCCATTTAATGCACCCGCAAAGTACTGGGATCTTTATGAGCCTAAATCTATTGAGCTGCCGAAGAATCCTTATTCCCCGAAAGATGTACCCGATATTGCGATGCACGACTCGCGCGAGATTTTACGAGGTTTTAAAGATCGACCAGAGAGCCGGCCGACTCCTGCTGATACGCTTGTACTTCGGCATGGATATTATGCAGCAACAAGTTACGTCGACGCTATGATTGGAAGGGTATTGGATGAGCTGCTGAATTTGGAATTGAGCGAGAATACGATTGTGGTGCTTTGGTCCGACCATGGATTCCACTTGGGCGAACACAGTTTGTGGGCCAAGACTTCCAATTTTGAACTTGATGCGCGCGTTCCGCTGATCATCTCTACTCCGTGGCACAAGGGCGGGAAGCAGAGTCAGTCGCTAGTGGAATTGCTGGACCTCTATCCGACGCTTGCCGATCTCTGCGACTTACCGCCGCCCACCGACTTAGAAGGCAAGAGCCTACGACGGGTATTGGATGATCCAAAGTCAACGGTGAAGCAGGCAGCGTTCACTTGTCACCCACGCCCTGCTTATCCTTCCGCAGGCAAGGCCCCTGACGCAATGGGCTACTCGATGCGTACCGAACGATATCGCTTTACGCAGTGGCGCGACTTCCAGACGGAAGAAGTTATCGCAATGGAACTGTACGATCACGAAAGCGATCCAGATGAAACTGTCAACATTGCCAATTCTGAAAAAGGACAAGAAATTCAAAAGAAACTGTCGCGGCATTGGAATGCAGAAGAATAATCGCTGGAGAGTCGACGTGTCCTTTAAAAGAACGCAACTTATTGCAATTTTGTGGGGTAGGCAGAATACCTGAGGAAAGAAGGCTGAAGACTATCCAACAGCGTTAATGATCTAGCATCTCTTGTAATGAGACTTCAACGGAATCGAGTAGCCATTGAAAAGAAGACTCCAACCGTTCACCCGCTTGATTGACACCGCATTTTTGAAGTGCCTTCATACCGACGCTCTTGTCCTTACGGAACGTCTCGGTTTTTTCCGCCTGTATGAGATCTGCTATTTCACCGGCCAACGCAACAACAGCAACCAACTCCCGGCAGTACACCGAATCCTCAGGGGTGTGATGATATTTGATAACTGCAAGGAGCTCTTGCGGAAGTCCCTGATCCATCCCGAACCAAGCGCCTGCAGCGCAGTGGCAGCAACCGATGGTTTCTATTTCCAGTTCGCGTTGGTTGGGAAGCTCGGCAAAGGAGATTCGATCTCGGTAGCCCTCGGACTTTGGAAAGGCAGTAGCCAACAGCAGGCGACCAAAGTCATGAATCATTCCTGCCGTAAACTCTTCGCCACCCAAGTCCAAGTCTAGTTTGTCGGCCAAGTGCTTCGCCGTCGACGCGGTGGTGAGGCTATGATTCCAAAGCGCCTCATGCAGTACTTGTTCCCGTGCGACCATCGATTTCATCGTGCTCGCCAGACAGGTCGAGATGATAATGTTCTTGCATTGGCGAAAACCAAGTCGTGAGACGCCTTGAGCTACGCTTGCTGTGCTTCCACCGGCGGCAAAAAGTGAACTGTTGGCCATGGCAAGAACGCGAGTCGTCAGCGCGACATCCTTTTCTACAATGCCACCAAACTGCTTGAAATTCACATTTGGATCACGCGTTGTTTGGAGAGCCTTGATAGCAACCTCCGGCAGCATTCTTACGTGACCAACTCCCTTTTGAATCTGTTCAATTACATGCTGTGGTGGCTGGTGCTGGGCCGCAAAGTTTGGGGTCGCCGATTGGGCTCGGGCGGACATTGGAGCTTTCCGTCTGAAGAACTGTCGTGGAAAAAAGCCTACGACATGAAATCCGCGCGGTGCTTCGAACGCTAATCTGAAAGCGGTTCTAGAGGGTGAACCCTTGCCCCACCTGCAACGAACATTCAAATGCTAAAACAGGGCAGCGGCAAGCCGCAGTGCCCCAGCAAGAAGTGTAAGTAATTTTTCCAGACGCCTTAGGTTACTCTGCCTACTTGCCGCTACCAGCAGGAAGCTAACTTCGAATCTGAGCCAAGCCAACCGCCACACGTTCATTGACAGATGCCCAGCACTCATCCGACACTCCGTCATGCCAAATGACGACCAGAATCAATCCTTTCCGATGAATCCGAACGCGATCGACCTTGCTTTTATAAGCCCATATTGCACGGACCTTTTTCTCCCTCTTGTCTGCTGCAGCTAGCGACGTGGCTTCTAAGCCGTAGATACCAAGATCGACCTTCCCTTCCGTGTAAACGCCGTAAAGCGCAGCTCGAATGCCGTCTGGCTTGAGCCGCTCCAGGGAACTACTTCCGGCAACCGAACTAACGAAATCCGAATCTAACGAAATGCTCGGATTCTGCCATATGTTAATGCTTTTCGGCAAATGGCTTATTGAGGTAGGCGGATGCGTCTTGAGATGCTTGTATAGCTCAGGCCCGCTCAGCGCTATCGCCCCAAGTCCACTGGATGGATAGGCTGTTCGTAATCTGGAAAATACGCTTCCTGATGGCCTCTCAGGAAGAGTTCCTTTCCAACTATCGATACTGGCCAAGAGCGTTTCGGCAACTTTACTATCCTCGTCCTTGAGATCTCGCTTTTCCAATGGATCAGCGGCAATGTCGTACAACTCGTAGTAGGATCCATCCTCGTTCGACATCAGTTTCCAATGGTCCTGGACGGTCGCGTAGGAAACCCAATGGAAAGGCCGAGTCTTCTGAATGGGCCAAGCAGATCTCATCTTCCAATACAATGGTGTCTCACGCGATGCCTTGGGCTTCCCTAAGAGCGTCTCGACTTGGCTCACTCCGTCGGGCTGATAATCCTCAGGCAGTTTCGCTCCAGCGATTTTGCAAAAAGTTGGAAGCAGATCGACGGCTGAAATGAGAGACTGATCGTCGGTTACTCCTGCTGCGATCTTTCCTGGCCAACGAGCAATGAAGGGAACGCCAATTCCGCCTTCGAATAGCGCGGACTTATAGCCTTTCCGTCGACCAGTGATTCCTTTTGAGGCGGCAATGTTGTAGCCGGCGCCAGTAGCGGTGTCGTGCATCAATCCGATTTCTGTCGGTCGCGCTGCGCGGGCTGGTCCGTTGTCGGAACTGAAAACCACCAATGTCTTCTCCGTTAGCTCCAGACGATCCAGCGTATCGAGTACTTCTCCGATACGATCGTCCGCATGCGAGAGCACCGAAGCGTAGATATTATCTGGCTCGCCCAGATCGTGAAAACGCCACCTATACTTCGGCTGTGTGTGAAAAGGCGTATGGGATTCGTGAATCCAGAGATTAACGAAAAAAGGCTTGCTCTGCTTCTGGCATTTTTCAATGAAGGCGACTGCGTGCTCCGAATCCTCATGTACCGGCATTTGCTCTCCGGCACAATTGAATGCTCCAGATTCGTCGTAGCCGTATTCGCTCGGCAGCGGCGAATCTGGAATCATATTGTTGGCAAGATGCCACTTGCCGAAGTGGGC
>PKCQ01000575.1 GCA_002862265.1 Planctomycetaceae bacterium
GCTCGAGAAGTTCATCGACCCTCATGAAACAGACCGAGCATTGCGGATCTTTAAAAAGAGTCGTGGAATCCCAAGCGTTCGCCTTCTGCTCAAGTGCGCTGATCATTTTCAATGGAGCGATGATGGGAACCAGAAATATGAGGAAACGAGTGCAAAAGGTACTCATGGCAAAATGCTCTTGCTGGAGTGTGCTTTCAGAATTTTTCGGAGGACGTTCGCGCGTGCGTCTATTGGCTCTTCCATTTGATGATTTGGACATCCTAGCTATCAATTTGCAATAGTGCTCCAACGTCCTCGTTACCTTAATCCGTTCGTTCTGCGAGCGGGAAGAAGGTGGTCTTTAAGTTGTCATTTTGGCCGGGCCTAGTCGTGATTCGTTCTACGAAGTTGTTGCTGTTGGTTTTCTTCAGATTGATCAACTTTGTATTGCCGCAAGTCTGAAAAACCAACGATGCTCTAGCTCCCTTTTCCGTGTCCACGTATCCGCGGATGCCTTGAGTCACTCTCAAGCGTGACTCGATATTCCACTTTGCGAGAAATGGAAAGGGTTGCAACACGAGAAGACCCTGGCCAACGTTGGTTGCTGCTTCATGATTGCGGAAGATGATTGTTCAAGCTTGCGAGTCATCCGAAAAGTTTTGTGCGATTTGCGCGGTATCAATCAGATCTGCAAAGCCTTTTAACTTCACACTCGCTTTGGACTTTTTGCGACTTCGCCATCTTTTCTCCTGATCCTTCTGTTTTTTTGCGTTGAGTTCACCGAGTAACAACGCGCGGCCGGGGCTCTTGTCCACCAAACTGCCCGATTTCAGCTGAGTGGAACGTGGGATGCTTTGGGTGAGACCAGTTACACGATGTTCGAACAGAGCGGAGGTGCAACGGCTGGGGTAAGGCAATTGTCGAGGACTTTATGGCGACAGAAGTGATCGAAAACTATGGCGAATACCACTACTGTTTGAGGAGTGGGCAAGTGAGTGAAGGGATACAAAAAAAGAGCTGCCGATGACGGCAGCTCTTTGTGTTCGAGGGGTATTCGGCGGTTTGTCCGCTAGCCGGCAATGTCGCCGATTTCGATACGAGTGTATTGCTGGCGGTGGCCGTTGCGTCGTTTGTAGTTCTTGCGCCGGTGGAACTTCTCGACGAAAATCTTGTCACCTTTCTCAGTACTGATGACTTTGGCCGTTACTTTGGCGCCGTCAATCGCCGGGGCACCCAGTTTCAGACCTTCATCACCACCGATCGCGAGGACTTGCTCGAATTCGATCGTGTCGCCCGACTTGGCTTCTTTTCGCAGGTCAATGTCGATCTTCTGTCCTACTTCGACTTTGTACTGACGTCCACCATCAACAATAATCGCGTACATTTTTTTATGAGACTTAGATGGGATCCTAGAGGCGAAAAAGCTGTCTTTCCAGTCGCGGACCTTTTCCTTGGTCACCGCGAGTCCGGCAGCTGAAAATCTTTAGGCGTATCCTAGGCGACCTTGCGGAGGCCGTCGAGGCCTAATTTAGCTGGGTTTTCAATCGTTTCCCCGTGTTAAAGGCGGTACGAAAATTCAAAAGCAATACCTGCCCAATCTCCAGGCAGCCTGCCAGAAGATTAGTCGTTTTTCGACAAGTTCGAGCAGCAGCATCAGTCAAATCTCAACTCTCTGGTGGCGTTTTTCCTTGTAATCGCAGCATTTGAGATTCGTTTGTCTAGAGTGCAGGTGTTTTGGCATGTTGATTGCTACAAGCTGGTACAGCACAAATCTCGGCTTATCAGCTGAGTCGTGAAACAACCAAGTCAGACTAGTGCCTTATTTCGGGTTCGCCCCCGAGTCGGATCAAAAGGTCAAACTGATTCACGTCGAACATAGACAACTTTCACCTCCACCTGCCCATGATTGAGAGCCTTGGCCCAGGTGCCTGAAAAGGAGTTTCGTCCGCGGAATAAGAATCAAACAGTACAGAAATGCGAAATAGGGTGCTGGCTGGCGTGTCGGTCCGAAGTTAGAGAGGAGCTTCGGGCATGACACAAATGCTTGGCGCCCTTTTTCGTTTTCCTGTAGGAGGCGACGTTGTCAGGGCAGTTTGTCCTTATGGGGTGAATGGGCCAACACCTACAACTCTACGGATTTCTCCAATGGCGATCTTAGGCTTAAAGAGCACAACTCAGAGCCTGCGATAAGAGCTGTCTGCACCTTGACCATTCCAATGGATCTTCTAGAACAGTTGCCCTGCAAGTAACCGTTGACTTATCCGCCTCGATCCCGAGAAATGCTGGTGTCTGAGAATCCGAAAATCAAGCGCGCTTTGATCAGCTGTAGTGACAAATTGGGCCTTGTTGACTTTGCAGCAGGGCTGCAAGCCTGCGGGGTGCAGATCTTGTCGACCGGTGGGACGCGGCGGCATCTGTTGGACCACGGACTCGAATGCATTGATGTATCCGCATATACCGGTTTTCCTGAAATGATGGATGGCCGAGTCAAGACTTTGCATCCGAAAGTCTTTGGTGGTATTCTTGGACGACGCGACAATGTGTCTGATCTTCGATCGATGCAGGAAGAAGATATTAGTGTGATCGATTTGGTCGTGGTGAATCTCTACCCCTTCGAAGCTACGGTTGCTCGGCCAGATGTTACACCAGAAGAGGCGATTGAGCAGATCGACATTGGTGGCCCGAGCCTGATTCGCGCCGCAGCAAAGAATCATCAATGGACAGCCGTTGCAACGAGTCCGGAGCAGTACAGTTCTATCCTTTCCGCAGTTCAGGAAGATGGCTGCACATCGCTTGCCCTTCGTCGCAAGTTGGCTTCTGAAGCGTTCTCGATAACTTGCAGCTACGATCAAGCGATCTCAAATTACTTCCAAGCCCAAACCACCACAGAGGATCTGCCTTCCAAGCTAACGTTGACATTGGAACGCAAAAATCAATTGCGTTACGGCGAGAATCCACATCAAAAGGCCGGTGTCTATCGCTTAGCTAAGAGTACGGAGGCCGGCGTGGTGAATGCTCGTCATTTGCACGGCAAAGAGCTCTCCTACAATAACATCTTGGATCTAGATAGCGCACTGGGTATTGCGCGCAGTTTCGCCCAACCGGCAGTCTCCGTGATTAAGCACAACAATCCGTGCGGCGCTGCCACCAACGAAGATTTGGCCACCGCAGCTCGCAACGCACTCGACGGCGATCCTGTCAGCGCTTTCGGGAGCGTGCTTGGATTCAATCGAACGATTGATTCAGCGACTGCAGAAGTTCTCTGTGAGCCAGGGCGGTTCATCGAAGCTATCATTGCTCCTGACTTCGAGGCTGGTGCGGTCGGAGTTTTGACCACCAAGCCAAAATGGCGAGACAATGTGCGGCTGATGCAGGTCGGCCAACTCCAGAATCAGAAGAAGACACCGGTGGCGGTTCGTTTCGTGGCTGGCGGGGCGTTGATTCAGGAAAGTGACAGTTTGCCATCATTCCACAGTCAGTGGGAGACCGTGACCGACGTGCCAGTTGATGAGGATCTTTGGGAAGATATCGATTTCGCGTGGGAAATGGTGCGGCACGTTAAAAGTAATGCGATTGTGCTCGCTCGGGACACTTCACTAGTAGGCGTAGGTGCCGGGCAAATGAGCCGCGTTGACAGCGTTGAGATCTCGATTCGCAAGGCGGGTGAACGATGCGAAGGTAGTGTGCTCGCCTCAGATGCGTTTTTCCCGTTTCCTGATTCGATTCAAGCTGCAGCAGATGCCGGAGTTGTTGCCATCATACAGCCCGGCGGTTCGCGTCGGGACAACGAAGTGATTGATGCTTGTAACGATTTTGGAATACCGATGGTCTTCACCGGTGCCAGGCACTTCAAGCACTAAACTCCAAGCAGCAAAAATGGGACGCGTGTTTTCCGCGACTTGGTAATGCCCGATACGGGGAATTCCGGCTGCGTTATCTGTCGTCCAAAGTGGGAGATTGCTGAAGTATTTTCCAAATATTGAAGCTTCTTTCGATAGCGTCCTTATGCCCATCCCATAATCTGATACTCTGGCTTTCCATTTGAAGCCTCAGTAGGTGACTCAGCCAAGCAGCCTGTTCTAAGATCTGCAATTCACTTCCATTAAGATTCGACTGCCTCGAATCATTGCCAGGAAAGCAACATGTCGGAGATTTTGGCGGAGATCGTCCAATCTAAGAAGAAGGAAGTGGAAGAGGCAATTCGTCAACGACCTCTGCGAGACCTGATGAGTCAAGCCGACGACGCGCCGCCGACGAAGGATTTCGCCGCAGCGTTGAAGCAAGGAGAAGGAATTCAATTGATCGCCGAAGTGAAGAAGGCTAGTCCTTCTAAAGGCGTGATCCGCACAGACTTCGACCCGGTTTCCATCGCCAAGCAGTACGGAGCTTCCGGAGCGGCATGCATCAGCGTGCTAACCGACGAAAAGTACTTTCAGGGTTCTTTGAATTATTTGGTGGCGATTCGCGAAGCGGTTGACGTGCCGTTGTTGCGGAAAGACTTCATAATCCACCCATACCAGGTCTTCGAGTCGCGTGTTGCTGGTGCGGATGCGGTGCTACTGATCGCAGAGTGTTTGAATCGCCAAGAGCTCCGTGGGCTCACGCAGCTCATTCGTGAGCTTGGAATGCAGGCGTTGATCGAGTTGTACGACAAACGCAACTTGGAAAACGTTCTCAACACCGGGACCGAGTTGATCGGCATCAACAATCGTGATCTAAATACATTCGAGGTCGATCTCGAGCACACGACGCGCTTACGAAAAGATGTTCCGCCTGGAAAGATCGTTGTGGGCGAGAGTGGTATCCACACTCGAGCTGATGTATTGATGCTGCAGGAGCATGGTGTGCAAGCCATGTTAGTCGGTGAATCTCTTATGAGGCACGAAGATGTCGCAGCCGCTACCGCCGCCTTGTTGGGCAGAGCTTAGGCCTGAAGCACCTTAAGCGACTAGAAGTTCAAGATCTGTCTGTAGGCCGTGACGAGCGAAACGCTGCTACGGCATCGACCACAAGCAAGACCCGGCAGCGAATGAGTTCTATCGGGTCCTTGAGTCTGAAGGCATTTGCTACAGTCAGATGGAAATAGCGGGCAGATGGAATAAACGACGGCTGGTGCAAAACCCGCACCCTTCGAGCATTGCGAGGTTTTTGTCAACAAAAGTACGGCTTATGCTTCGAGCGTAGTCAGCCGGTGCCTTCGGCTGGGCGTTAAACGATTTCGCCCTGGGCGCAGCGGACGCGGCAGATGGAATTCTGGCGAACACACTACGAGTTGCTCAACTCTTGAAGCGTTCTTGCAATGACTGGACCGTGTAGTCCTCGTGCCGAAGAGCTTCCATGGCTTTGACGGCCTCGATGGCGGCGTCCAATGTGGTGATGCATGGTACGCCATTCTCTACCGCGGCCGCTCGAATGCGACCTTCGTCCGTCCTTGCTCCCTTGCCGTTGGGCGTGTTGAAGATGAGCGATACATCTTCGTTCTTGAGGTAGTCAATTAAGTTTGGTGAGCCTTGAGCGATCTTTTTCACCGTCGTCACGGGAATGCCTGCTTCTTCGATGCAAGTTGCCGTGCCTGGGGTAGCAATCAATGGGTAACCAAGTTCATGGAGCTTGTGTGCCATGCCTGGGATCGCATGCTTATGCCGTGAATTGACACTGATAAAGATGTTGCCTTCTCTCGGTAGGAGGACACCCGCAGCGAGTTGGCTCTTGGCAAAAGCCATGTCGAAACGTTCGCTGATCCCCATGACTTCGCCCGTACTCCGCATTTCGGGCCCAAGCACGATGTCGACTCCAGGGAACTTGCGAAAAGGGAACACACTTTCCTTAATCGAAACGTGTCGAGGCACCGGTTCGGAATCGACGCCGAGTTCATAGAGCTTCTTTCCGGTCATTACTTTGGCCGCCAAACTCGCAACTGGAACGCCCGTTGCTTTGGCGACGAAAGGTACCGT
>PKCQ01000579.1 GCA_002862265.1 Planctomycetaceae bacterium
AAAGAAACAAGCACAAAAGAAAAGAAAGAAGAAATAAGAGATGTACTTTTACTGGTTTCGAGAGATAGCGGGTTGGGGCCTTGTTGTAGTCGCTCTCTTTATGATGCGTGTCGCCCTTGATTTCACACTAAACATTCAAAGCCCACAGGTCGTCGAGGCCAGCATTGTCGTTATTGGCTCAACCGCTGTTTTGCGGGCTGGGATCGCGTTGATTCGAGTATCCACGGCGGCTCGAATTTGTCGCTTGGAGGATGCGGCGAAGACAAATCTGGACAAACCGATACAATAGAACCTATATTGATTTTAGTCGTGTGACGGATTTGTCGTTTCGGGTCAGGAAGTCTTCGATGTCGAGCAAAAATGTAATCATTGTCGGGGCTGGCCCAGGTGGATTGGCCGCCGCAATGCAAATGGCCAAGGCAGGTGCAAAAGTCACCGTAGTCGAGAAGCAATCTTGGGTTGGCGGCCGCACCGCAACATTTCAGCAACAAGGTTATAAGTTCGACATCGGACCTACGTTCTTTCTATATCCCCGCGTGCTCAAGGAGATTTTCGAGTCCGTAGGACTAGACCTGATGCAGGAAGTTCCCATGACGCGACTCGATCCTCAGTATCGCGTCAGTTTCGCCGCGGGTGGCAGGATCGACGCCACGCCGAACATTGAGGAGATGGAGAACCAAGTTGCAGCACTTTCGCCAGCAGATCGTGGCGCGGTGACTCGATACCTCACTGACAATCGAGAGAAGTTGAAGAAGTTCCGCCCGATTTTGGAATCGCCGTTTAATTCGATGCGAGATCTGTTTCGGCTCAGTTTGTTGCAAGCTGCACCGAGCGTAAAGCCCTGGAAATCCTTGCATCAGGAACTTATGAGTTATTTCAAGGACCCGCGACTAGCTATCGCGTTTTCCTTCCAGTCCAAATATTTGGGGATGTCCCCAATGCGCTGCCCCAGCTTGTTCTCCATCCTTTCATTCTTGGAATACGAACACGGTGTTTATCACCCCTACGGCGGTTGCGGCCAAGTCAGTGCTAGGATGGCCGAACTCGCTGAGTCGATGGGTGTCGAGATTCGCCTGAACCAGACGGTTACTGGCTTTGGGTTCGAAGGCAAGCGTGCACGTCGCGTATACACGGAGGACCGCGGCTACGATGCTGATGCAGTAATCATCAATGCCGATTTTGCTCAAGCGATGCAGAAGCTAGTTCCTAACCAGCTCCGCAAGAATTGGACAAACGAAAAAATCGCTCAGAAGAAGTTTTCCTGCTCGACCTTTATGCTTTATCTCGGCATCCGTGGCAAGTACGAAAACTTGCCACACCACACGATACACATTGCCGATGATTATGAACGAAACCTGCAAGAGATCGAGCAAGATTTCTCACTGCCACAAGATCCAAGTTTCTACGTGCAGAACGCAAGTATTACGGACAGTAGCTTAGCTCCTGAAGGCGACAGCGCCTTGTATGTGCTTGTCCCCGTCCCACATGCTCACCAAAACATCGAGTGGAATGAGAGGACCTACTCCGCGTATCGCGAATTGACGCTCACCCAACTGGCCAAGGAAGGGCTGGGGGACATTCGCGACCGAATCGTAACAGAGCGGATGATTACGCCGAAAGTTTGGGAGCAAGAATTTGGCTTATATCGCGGCGCGACTTTTAACATGGCCCACAACTTGGGGCAGATGCTCCACAAGAGGCCGCACAATCGCTTCGAAGATCTCGATGGCGTCTATCTTGTCGGTGGCGGCACTCATCCTGGCAGTGGACTGCCTGTGATCTACGAATCTTCGCGGATCACGTGCAAGCAGTTGATCCCGGAACTCGGTCTAGACAGCTCCTTCATGCACGACAAGACACCCGAAACTTCGGCAGCCGATCTAGAACCTTGCCTGGGCTAGTCTCTAGTTACAATTTACACGTAGGCGGCCGATTATTAATTCAATTAAGAAACGCGAGCGACTACTCTGTCCGCTGATGGGATTCGCCTGAATTCCGGAGAATTCGCTCGGGCAACTCCCACTCCGCACCGTTTCATTCCCAGGGCGACGAGCTGCTCGTTATGCTGGGCATTCGCCAATCACCCAACGATTGTAGCGTTCCTCGAGGCCACCCTACCCGCGGAGCTTACGCGCTAATTCGGCTTTTTCTTCGGCTTCACGATTCGAGCGCCGGGCGCGGGAATCGAGGTGGCAGTCTTAGGAAAGGGCATTTTGGCATCCACGTCTCTTCGCCACTGGTGCAACATCGACCGCAAACGCCCGGCCACCGCGGGCAGTTCTTTCGATAGATCGTTTTTCTCGCCAATATCTTCATCCAAGTCAAACAGTTGGATCGTGTCGTTTTCATAATACTCCAGCAACTTGTATCGCCCCGAACGCACTGCTCCACTAGGACTTTGGAAGCCGTGATTGCTGTAGTGCGGAAAATGCCAGTAAATCGGGCCACGCTCGTAAGCTTGCTCTTTCAATGCGGGCACGAAGCTACGCCCGTCAATATGCTGTTTGGGCAAAAGAGGGAGGCCAAGCATCTCAAGCAACGTCGGATAATAGTCCGTACCAGTAACGACAGAATTTGATTTTGAATTCTCTCGAATCCTACCAGGCCAGTGAACAATGAGTGGTACTCGAATACCGCCTTCATAATTCCAACCTTTAGCGCCACGGAGCGGCAAGTTCGAACTTGAGTAACGTGTGTCGAGCACTTCTCGCGAATGATTGATTCCACGATACTGATTCGAGGCAGCCATCCCGCCGTTATCAGAGGTAAAGATGATGATGGTGTTGTCCGATAGACCAAGCTCTTCCAGTTTTCCTCGAATTCGCGCAAGACTCTGATCGGTGGCTTCAACCATTCCAGCAAACTCGACGTTGTCTTGCTTCTGCTTGACCCACCAAACCCGTCGCTTCTGATGTACATCGCTGTTATCGTTATCGGCAAGCCTGTCAAGCTCATCTCCTGTAAGTGGCAGACCATCCGGGTTCGGCTCGAGAATGAAATCGGGACCTTCCGACTCGGGCATACGCTCCAGCTTTTTCTGATACTTTTCCACTAGGTCTTTGCGGCCTTGAATAGGATCGTGGACCGAGAAGTGCTCCATGTGAACGAAGAAGGGCCGATCTTTGTTTCGTTCGATGAAATCGATCGCTGCGTCCGTCAACTTGTCGGTGAAGTAATCACCTTCTTTCGCAGGCAACGACTCCAAATAGGCCGGCGAGAAAGGATGGTAATAGGAACGCACCCAGCCAGTGATTGCCTCGTCAAATCCATAGGTCTTGGGATCTCTATTTAAATGAGCTTTGCCATAATTGGCCGTTGCGTATCCATGGGCATTCAACGTCTCTGCGAGTGTTTGTTCTTCGTCGGGTAGGGCCGTAAGCTTCTCGCCGTGGTGCAGAGGTTCGTATTCCCGTTCTGGTCTCCCCCCCAACCATTCCGTAAGATTGGTTCTCGCCGGGTATTTTCCGGTCAGAATACTCGCGCGGCTTGGAGAGCAGACGTGGCAAGTCGAATAGGCGTTTGTAAACAGCATGCCTTCTCTCGCGAGCTGATCGATGGCTGGCGTCTCGTAGAATTGACTACCATAGCAAGCCACGTCTCGCTGACCAAGATCATCGACAAGGAAGAATATCAAGTTCGGCCGCTCCGCGGCTTGCAATGGTATGCAACATAGCAGAAGACCGAAAGGTAGAAGGGAACGAGATGATTTCAAGGCATTCATACTATTGTGCGCTGTCACGTGAGCAATCTCGATTAAACGAGCAGACGGCAAGGCGGGGATGCGAGCCCCTAGGTGCAGAGACGCATTGTACCTCCTCGCAGGCCTAACTGGGAACAAGTCAGACAATCGAAAGATCTAAAAGCAGCAGGTGTTCGTAACTGGGTCAATTAGCTCCGGCTTTGAGGAAGCTCGCCACCGCCCCGAGAGGATATTTTGCATTGAGATGCCACAACGCCGTGAAGCGGCTTTTGGAGAGAAAGCGGCACCTTTCACGGCAATTCCGCACAACTGTGGGACCAAGCACCCGAGCTTCGCATGCTAACGCCAAAGATGGCGTTATCGATTGAGTCAGCTTGTACGTCCGAAAAGCAACACCGCGTTCAAAAACATTACTGACCAGGGAGCCAGAGCTTGCTTTCACCGTCCGATGAAGAGCTTTGATCAGAACTTCCAGGCAAGACAAGACCTTCATCAGAAGCTGGGGAACGCTGAGCTCCGTTCATCATCATTTTCGCGGCCAAGTTATCGCCACCGCGACCAGGTGCAGGTACGCCTTGCTGCTGCATGGCGTACTGAATAAAGCTCATCAAGTAAGGATCTTCTGGATACTTCTGAACGCCTTCTTGGAGAACCGCTCGAGCTTCTTGTTCTCTACCAGCAGCCTGCAGCAGGCTCATGCGTTGAATAACGATTCTGCCAACGGGAGAATTTGCTGCTGCCAGGGTGGTTTCCAACTCCTCACAAATCGCGATCCGTTCATCGACGCTTGGCAAGATGCTCGACAGTCCAGACATCGCCGCGACTTGGAGCTGCACTTGCCCTTTGAGAGAGTCTCGTTTACGAAACTCAATTGCAGAATGATAGAAAGCACGACTGGCTCCCAATCCCATTGCTCTTATCATCAGGCCCTGAAGCTGCGCATCGTTGAGCTCAGTCTTCGGAATCCGATCCATGTCGAGCGGAGTGGCAAGTCGTAAGTTTTCATCTGTGGTGTCAAACTCTACGGTTGGCCGATCGAGCTTGAGGCGCTTGTAAATATCATCAATGGCTTCAGTCCTAACGACGATGTTTTGCTCACCTTCCAAATGATAGAGCAATCCTAGGAGATTGCCGCGCAGCCTCTCGTCACTGGCTGCTTCGCCCGGAGTCTTATCATCCAACGCAGCAATTGGCATATTCACGAAATCTTCGATAAGACGGTCGCCGCGTTCTTCGATCGTCAGCTGCGAGGAAGGATCTCCAATCAGCAAATGGGGACGATTTAGGAACTCGCCGTACACGCTATTCAGTGGCAAGTCCGATTCAACTGCAGCGCCAAGCTGGAGCGCAGCCAAAACCTGTTCCGCCTTTTCTTTATGTTTCGGCAAGTCGTTCGCGATGCATAGCACCCGAACAGGTTTGTCGGTCTGCTTGCCGTAAAGAACTACGGTTGCGATCACCGAACTGTAGACTCGTTCACCATCAGGTACATCAACAGAAAGATCGTTGTCAAACACGCTGAAGATGCGTTTTGCTGGAACTTCATCGCCGACCAAAGCTGCGTAGTAGCGTCGCACGTCCTCCAACGCTGGGCCATCAGAAGTGTCGACAAAGTTAAGAACCGTCATTTCCTGTTGAATGCGGTCTTCCGAATCCACCTCACAGAAATTTACGCTGATCTTCGTCCGCAGAGACTTCGAATCTGGTTCAATTTCAAAGGCAACGGCACGGAAGTAATTCCGTTCCTCTGGGCTGATGTCGAGCGACTCGCTTAGCTGAAGGGCCGTTTTGTGGGCGTTTGCCTGATCCAGAAGTGCCAACTGAGCTCGTAGCAAATGGCTAAGCGGACTTGCTTGGTCCGGGAAGTCGCGCAGAATAGCCTTGAGCTTGGTCTCGGCCTGTGCGTAGCGGAAGGTCTTAGTGAGTGAAACAACCTCCGCCAATCGCTCGGCCCATTCGGCACCTGCGGGGATATCGACAAGTTTCACGGGAGTCTTGGCAAGCAGGTTGATTTGAGGATCGACACTCGGCGAATCATTCTCAGGTTGCTCAGTGAGAGTCCCCATAATTTCGCTCCAAAAGCCAACCATGCTCATCATGCCATTGACGGCCATCGACTGAATCAACAGCCGAATTGCCATCACGGCAAGGGCGTGGACTGTCTCACGGCTCTCGGCCAGACCTTCCAACAAGTAACGTGCGATTTCTGATGGTTTAGAGTCT
>PKCQ01000278.1 GCA_002862265.1 Planctomycetaceae bacterium
GTCGAGGACGAGTCGCTGCTGCAGACGCTGGACGACGCCGAGTGGAGTGCCTTCAGACCCGAGTTTGTGGAGCAGGTGCATACTCTGCGGCGGAAAATTTATACGTCGGCGCCGGCCAAGAAGCTGCACGGCAAAGGGGACAACGGCCGAGAGAGGGCTTCGACGCCCTACGCTCGTGAGGCGCCTGCAAAAGATTCTTCAACAAGCACTCGTCGTCTCGTGAAGGGTAGAACGTAGATGAAGTGGAAGCCGTCAGTTTGATCTACGCGAGCGTCCATAAGCGTCGGCAACGAGGTCGGCCAGTCACCCTCTAGTTCAATCTCGGCACCATAAAATTTTTGGTAACCAAGCTTGCAATTTATTGAGGAAGGCCCTTTGTCGTTGCTCGTAGCATGCTGTCCTCGACAATCGATGACGCAACGCGCGACAAAATGACGGCCGTCAGCAGTTTTAACCTCATTGAAGTGGGCACTCACGACTTCCGCGTTCAAGAGAAGCCGACTGCCCTCTTCATCTAGGAGATTTTTCACCGCTCTGCCCAACATCTCAGATGTAGTTGACGAGTAGGGAAGACGGACTCTACTTTGGAAGCCTGGGAAACAGACTTGATATGAGTCCCAATCAACTGTTGGAAGTGAGGACAGCCAGCCTTCGGCTTCGCCCGGTATGTCGCTTCTATGGAACGACCAAGTGTGATTACCACCATATTGCTCGCCCCGCTCGATTACCAATATCTTCGCACTCGGTTGCTCGTGCTTGATACTGAGGACAAGTAGGCCAGCCTGCAGCCCGCCACCAACCAAAACATAGTCAAACACGGTCTCGTTAGTTACTTGCACAGTGCTACTCCACCAGACGATTGAATATCGACGGAACACGGTCCCGCAAACCGATAGCAGGCGTGCAGAACAAGATGTGGGATGGCTATAGCACTGAGTCCGAGGAAGACCGTGCGTATCATGCTAGGTGTCAACGCCTCAGATCTGTACCAGGTTGCGAAAGCAATCAAACCAATTAAAGCGGTCGTTACAGTGATGGGCGCTAGACGCCTGAGAAAGGCTCTCTCTGAGTCGCCTCCCAAAGCTCTCAGTTCCTTGAGTCCCCTTAGAGAGTGCCATCCACAGAAGTAAACACCGAAGGAGATGAATGGATTTGTCGTAGCCGTTACTGCCGCGAAACCAAACAACCGAAGAATGACGCCGAACCGTTTCGACTCTGTCGAATTAAACCACGCGATCAAGTCTGAAATTGCCAGGGGTACCAAAGCCAAACCGGCTGCTCGGACAACGCTCAAGATCGTTTCAGCCTGCTGAGCCGTACCATTCGGTATTACTTGAGATAGGATCATCTGCGTCTCAGCGGGGCGAAAGGTGGAGATAGCCACAATTATCATGCTGCCCCTCGCCATCGCAAAAACATGCTTAGTCAAAAAGGCCTTTGTGGGCGCGTCGTAATCTTCCTCTAAACCAAAGTGCCATGCGGCGAGCAGGAAGAACGTCAGGCAGGTCAACTCAGGTGCCACGTACCAACCTACGCCAACCAGAATCCCGAGTCCGACGTAACCTGTCAGAAAAGGCATCCACCATAGTCTCGCAAATCGTCTGAAGAGCCGTTTCCCTACAACCGGGTCCAAACTGCCGTGCGGAACGCCAATAACGGCTACGGCGGCAGTAAGGATGGCCGCGGACCAAAAGACCGAAGAGCCAAACCCAGCCCAAGACATAGCAGCAAGAGTTGCACAGAGCGCTGCGATGATCTGCGAATGCATGGGTTCAGCTCCGATGAAGTTCAGTGACCAAACAGGCTGTTACGCGGCTGCTGGTGCAAGCGTGGGATCGGTTGTCGCTCCCTCCGACTCGTCCGCCGAGCTCTTGGCTCTAGCGATGAAGTAGATCAGCACACCAAAGCCTGCCTTGGCTGCCATGTCGGCAATCGCGTACCCAACCTGTAAAGCGACAATACCGCTCGCATCGACCGAACCTCCAGCCTTCGCCTCAAGTGCTGCTGGAGTTCCGCCGAGGGCGTAGGCTATTGGGTAAACCGCCCAGGTGATGAGCAATACCAAACGAGCAAGCTCGATCAGCTTGCGAGCCGCTTTCGGTTGCGTTTTGAGTGAATTCGTGAGCTCGACCCACAAGACATAGAGGATGTAGAAGAACGGCACAGATGACAGTCCCCCCCAAATCACTCTTGCGGTCCAACCCTCGGGACTCGCGATGACCTCACCTGGATAGCCGAGGGCGATCATGGCCGCTGCTGCCACAACTAGCTTTGTCAGCAATGAACGTGCTCGTCCAGCAGGCAATCGTAATACCGCGACCAATTCGACCATCAAAAGAGGAACGGTCAGAATCCAGTCAGCGTACCGGTAGAAGTCATTGAAAGCCGCCCCGGTTCCGCTGTAGCCGTTCTCGCCTAACGCATACGCGTCCTGCCAGCTGTGCCGAATCATGAAGTAGTGGTAGCACGCGATTGCTACCACAATTCCCGACACCATCAAAGCCGGTCTGTAAGCCTCTTTGACTAATGATCGGCCCATGAAGAAAAACAGTGCGGCCGCCCCCATAGTGGCGACGGTCATCGAGAAGATGTTGTCGACGATGTTGTATTGGAACACCGTCAAATCCGGCATCTGAGCCAGAATTGGAAAGGCTTGAAGCATTAGTATGCCCTTTCGGATTTAAACCTTGAACTGGAATTTAGTGGGAGTTTCTTTTTCCAAAAACCGTTGATTGTAATGATATCCGCCCCCGAAACTGTCAGTTAACTCGTTTATTGACAGTTTTAGCGGTATGTGGTAGTTTTGTGGTAGTTTCAACAGTTCCGGACGGTAGCTTGATGCGTTTACTATCAACAACAGAGTTCGCTGACGCGTTGGGTATTAGCGAGTCCACCGCCAGAAGGCTGGCTGACGCGGGTGATATCCGCATTCAAAAAACCAAAGGTGGGCACCGAAAAATTCCAGTGGCGGAAGCGTTGCGCTATGTCCGCGACTCGAAGACCAAGATCTTGAGACCAGATCTGCTTGGATTGGCTACGCGGGAAGACTCCTCCGGTTCTTCCTTTTCAGATCAGCTCTTGAAAGCCCTGCGCGAGGGGCACGCGGCGTCGGTTATCGGCTTGACGCAAACGATGTACGCAGAAGGTATCTCACTGGCAGAGATCTGTGACGGGCCAATTTGCTACGCCATGAACGCAATCGGATCGACGTGGCCACAAGACAAAAGAAGTATATTTGTCGAGCATCGAGCGACGCTATTGTGTGTGCGCGCGTTATGTCAGATTCGCGCGGCACTGTCCGAGTGTGAGGAGAATGCGTTCACAGCTATGGGAGCTGCTCCACAGGACGACCCTTATCTGCTCCCAAGCCTCATGGTTTCATTGGTACTGCATGAAGTCGGATTCGATGAGACGAATCTTGGTCCAAACACGCCGGTGGATGTACTAACCGATTCTGTCGAGGATGAGCACCCCAGCCTAGTGTGGCTAGCAATTACCAATCCGATTCGGAGTCGACGGCATCGCGAGGAAATTGAGTATCTCGCAGATGTGATTCAATCGTATGGAGGAGTTTTCCTTGCGGGCGGACAGAGCGCTGAAACTCTCGATATACCTCACGTCACGATCTGTCGTTCGATGAGTGATTTGCGTTTGCGGTCGGTCGCGTTGCAGAGACGGAAAGCGTAGGCGCTACCCAAATGCAAGCCAAGCGACTAACCCACACATTACTAGCGTTGGAACGAGAAGCAGCAGATAGGTTCTGAACCGAGTGTTGGATTCTTGTTTCGGGGAATCCTCGGTATTGAGTACTCCGTCAAACTCAGCAAAAAAATACGTTTTAGTCAGACGGAAATACTTGTAAAGATATTGTCTATTGGCGAAACGATGAACAAAGTAGTCGTTGTTTGGTCTTTCATCGGTATGGATTTCTCCTCCGTCCAGCGGTCCACCTGAGAACGTCACCGTGTACTCTTCCTCAAAGCCGTTAAAGCTAGAAGTGGATTGATTCTGGAAATCGTCAAAACGCATATCAACAGTCCTCAGCTTTCGATCCATACGGCCGCTTCTTGCAGATCGCTGCTTCCGGCCGTTGGTAGCAACTACGTTGCTCTCCGAGCTGGTTGCACGTCCCATGATTTTACGAACTCGTCCACGGCTGATGCGGGTCCGTTCACTAATTTCCTCGATGCTTAAACCGTCCAGCCAGCCCAGTTGCACTGCGGCGTCCAAGATATTGAGTGATTGCTGCGACCAATCTCTTGGACGTTCATGCGTTCGATCTTAAATCTGTTCGACGACGCCATCCCAAAGTCGACATCGAATCAAGAAGGCCTGTTGGGCCGAGTCTTTTGACTAATGCCCACGTTGATACACTGTCACCCCAAATCAACTCGACCATATCACGGGCCATCGGCCCATGTTCAGCCCCGTCAACTCTGAAGCGTCTATTAAGACGGGAGAGAAACTCATCGAGGGCGCCATGAGCGATGGCGAGAACTGGCGAGTCTATTACACCTCTGAACTTGATCTAGAAGTGGCTCGACAGTCCAACTTGCAACTGCGGACCATGTGAGAGGTGGTGGACGAACAAACTTCGCTTACTTGTCGTCAAGCCAGCAGGGGCTGAAGATTATACGCAAGTCGCTATATTAAGCTCGTTGCTACTGCCAAGATTTACTGTGGCTGTCGTGAGCCCTGGTGGAAAAGGAACAGCAGCCCCAGACGCAACCGTCAATCCATCAAACGCACCTGACTCCATCTCTCCGTCCGAGTCAAATCCTGTCAGCATCCCACCGGTTTTAAAAGGCCGACTGGCGGAATCTTTAGCCTGGTCGAAAACGGCAATCGGTCGAACGTTCGTCCTGATAGTGCCGTGCGGGTGTTCTTAACACTGCCAGCTAAGTTCTGCATTGCCGTCTTGGCTGAATAGAACGATTAACCGACCATCGATCTCGTTGCCGTCGATCTCGGGCCAATTCCTGTCAACATAGACTGCGTTGCATCCTCAACAATCGGAATGTGATCGGCCGCCAGGAACCCACCGTGAAACCTGTGTACAAATGCGTCATCGTGCCCCATACCCCTAAACATCTTCTCAAGCTCTGGCTCTCTCTTTACTGATCTTCCCCCCTCTTGCTGATCGACGGAGGAGTTCACTTCACGTCGTACGGCATCACTGGTGTCACCAGCCGACTCGCCCCATTCGAACATACTGCTGCGTCTAACAGCCAGCGTGATTCCTACACCTAACACGAAAAAGACGATAGCGAGTACGACTTTGTCTCTTGGAATCCCGCTAGCTTTCAACAGAGAAAGTTGGTGGTTTGATGAGTATCGAGTAACCGGTTGCAACAACGGGTGTAGCGGATGGGCGAGCGTGACGTGGAGCCATCCGCTTCCCTGAAATGGATACCGCGTTGTAGAGCGATGCAACTTCGCTGACAAACAAGGTGCGGTTTGCGAGAAAAGGCATGTGATAAGGTAGCTGGCAAAGAAGTCGATGGTGGCAAAGTGTACAAGCAAGGAACTGGCAGAGCCAGCCGAACAATCAGCCTCAGCAGAAACGAATTTGGCAAGCGACTAGAGCTTTTCGGCAGCTGCTGCGAACGGATGAGCTCCATTCCTGCGATATTCTCTGTAAGCCAGTCGTAAATCTGCTCCAAATTCGTGTTAATGGTCTGCTGATGGCCTGGTTTGCTTTCGTCAGGTGTTTGTCGGAACACGCGTGGAATCCCAAACCGAATCTGAGACTGCCAGCAGTCAGCGGAGCGAAGCTCCACGCTATTGCAGCAAATCCACAAATAAAGAGTGCGATGACTGAGCCAAAAGAAGCAAGACTTGAGCGACGATGCAGACCCAGGCCAGATCGCGTTGGCTGGCTAGGTTGAAGTTCCTCGCGCTGGCCGC
>PKCQ01000167.1 GCA_002862265.1 Planctomycetaceae bacterium
CGCCGCTATCGCCGTCGTCGACCTGAAGAGAATACAATGCTGGCCACAATCACTACCAGCACGATACCCCCGAAGCAGCAGAATACTCCACCAAAGGCGATACTAAAAAGCCCCGAGCGAACGGAACCTGAAGCCTGGCCCGGCACCATAGCCGGTGTGTTGCTATTCGCTGGATTTGGAAAAGCATTAGCAGGGCTGTTCACAGCGGAAGAGCTTGCCGCAGCTGGACGGAATTGCTGTTGGTTGACTTCGCCAATCGGACTGTTGCCGCGCGCTGACATAGCGGCGATGGCTTGCTCGGCAAATCCGTCCGGAAGTCCTGCGAGGATGCCAAAGTCGTCTGATGCATCTTGATCGTCCAATGTTGTTTCGGCGAAGACTTCGGACAAGGCCGTCTGAAGAGCTGCTGCATCGTTAGCGCTTCGGTAGCGATGTACCCTTGTTGCTAGCGAGTGTTGCTGTTGCATGTCGACACCGATCACGTCGACGAAAATGCCGCGCGAAAGAATGTCAGGCAGGTAACTTTCCACCAGGTTCCGATCGTTTGCTTCGCCATCTGTCACGACCAGCAATCGATACTCGCCGTAGACTTGCTTTGCGCGGGCTTGCATCAAAGTGTCTGCCGAGTATTTCATGAATTCGCCCAGTGGTGTACCGCCATTGGCTTGAAGCTTCTGGATGTTCTGCTGCCATTCCGAGGGCGTGCCAGATCCGAACGGAATGACCCAGTTGGAGCCGCTCACTTTGGAGTTCAACGCCAACACACCAACTCGGCAATCCTCGGGTAACTGCCCCAGCACCTGTTTCAAAGCCGACTTAGCAACATTGATGCGTTTTTCGCGTCCTTTGGCGGTGCGCATGCGGTCGTTCATCGAGCCTGAGTCGTCTAAGAGGACAACTACATTTTGCTGAGCGAGTGCAGGTGAAGGGCTGCTGAAGTTGCCTACCAAGCAAAGTGATAGGGCGATGCAAAATGCGTGCGCGTATTGGTGCAAGGCGGTGGGCATCTCGTCTCTATCCTTGGTTTGGGGGCTGGATGGTTGTCCTTCGCGCTCGCAAGGACATTGTTAGCGTTGGTCGTTTGGAACTTCGGCAAGTTCCTGCGGGCTGTAGCAGAGCTTCCGTTACGACCTACGGTCAATTGCCGATCGCCAATAGCGAAATGTCAACTGATCAGAAATCGAATGCTTCGGGAGCGACGGTTTCAGCGTCAACTCGGACGATGCGAAACTCGACTCGCATATTTTCCTTCGCCTCGGCCAAAGTAGTTGGCTTAGGAATCACTGGATCGGCGATGCCAGCGCCGACGGGAGCGATCTGCGAGATGTCAAAGTTGACTCCCTTGGATTTTGCAAAGGTAGCCAAGGCATCACGCACTCGATCCGCCCGCTGCTTGGAAAGATTCTTGGCAGCTTGCAAAGTGATCATCGGATCTTTGTCGGCACCTGAAAATGCTCCTGTCTCAATCAATTTGATGAGAGCTGGGATGTCGTTCACGTTCATCGGACGACCGTTGTAGAAATACTTGCGGTTTTCCTTCGTGCCAGTCTTCCGGATAACACCTTTGGCTTCTCCAGTCTGGACCAAGTGACGTAGCGTCAACGTTGGGTCCGAGTGACCTCGCACAACAATTCTTGCGTTGCCGAAGGTCGACGCGCCCTTCAAAGCTCGTTCAAACTCAGCCCCATACCGATCCGCCAAGAATTCGTTCTGATTGGGCTCAAAGCTAATCGTGAAACTAACAATGGTGTCATTGTCTAGCTCGTCGTTGAGAAACAGATCTGCCGACTCGCCCTGATTTTCGAATCGCTTGGTCTTCACGGGCTCCTTGTATTCGATTCCAGCGATGTCTGCGATCTTGCGGTAATCAAAGTCGTTCGGGTCGAATCCTCGACGCGATGAGGCGTAGCCCCATTGAGTGGCCAAGTCTAGTGACTCCTTGAGTTTGCTTTCGAAGCCACTCAAGTCGCCTTTGTCGTTGAAGAACGCGATCTGACCGGCGGTATTGCCGGTGAAAGTGCAGTCAAGCAAAAGCCCGTGTGCGTCGATTTCTAAAGTTGGTAAGACTTCTTTGCCAAAGATAGTCTGCGCTTTCGTCAGCAGCTGGCGATAGTCGTTGTTCAGACGCTGGCTGTCTTCAAAGCTGTTTCGCATTTTGACAACCTGCTCTGTCGCCTTCATGTAGCCTGCGACAAACTTCTTTACCCAGTCTTTGTTCGCGTCGTACCAATCTTTGCGGACCGCATAAACATCGGCGATTGATCGGCTCATCGACTGAGTGCTGTTAATCACGTGAGCGCCCTCCACAGTGCCTTCAGCGCCGCTGCCGACGGTATCGAAACCACCGGTCAATCCGAGCAAGTCGGGAGTAATCACGCAACAGGCGTCCACCGACTGGTCTTTGCGAAACAGTTCCGCAGCACCGTCGGGGCCGGTAAGATCCTTGGTCCAAACGATTTCAACGTCTTTGTTGGTTAGTTGTGCAGCCGCCATGGAATCGTAGAGCAAGCCGACGTGCGGTCCGCCTTGCTGACAGGCGATTTTCTTGCCCTTCAAGTCGTTCAATGATTTGATGCCTTCGCGTGCAATGATGTGATCACCAGAGCTCCAGGAAAGTTGAAGGACGATAACGGGTTTCGTTTTCGGGTCGGCTCCGACAACCTCGCTTGCCTGTCCAATCATGCGGAATGTACCACGTAGGAACGGCGACTTGCCGCTCAAATATTTTTTGACTTGTCCCACAAAGTCGTCGCCAGGCGTTAGTTTGACATCGAGCTGAGATTGCTTGAAAATCGAACCGGCCTGCGTACTTAGGTTGCCGTTGGCATGAAAGGTGGCAACGTCTCCGCCCCAGGTGATGAAAGGAACGTTGACGAAGTCCTGCTCGATAACGGGCTGAACAGAGACGTTTCCAACGAGTTCTTTGAAGCTCTGCTGAGCAAACAGACTAGTCGCAGAAACGACGGCTAGCATTAAGGCTGCGAAAAGTGTGGATCGTCGAAGCACTTAGTTCTCCCTTGCCTGATGTAATTCTTTGAGCGTACGTTTTCTCATACACCCTGCGCGCCGCCACCAGTGGCATGTCCCGCGAGTTTTATTCTATTCTTAGCTAAAGCTACTTCTTTCATGCACTCCGATCCTTTTGTTGAAGCGATGCACGCTATTCCGTAGGATTGCTTTGGTTAACTTAGGGTAGCTAGGAAATTTAATTCGAAGAGCCGAACCATAGTGGATTTTAACCTTTTATGAAGGCGACGGAGTGGCCTGTGACGCTTCCTCGCCCTACTTAGGGGCAGAATTGAAGCCCGCAATGGGCGCGGAATCCGTCTGACGCGAAATGGATCGGCAATTCAAGTTGATTATCTCGTGCCATCATAGAACAGTACCGCTGCGTGCGACGTTCGACGCAACCACCCGTAGAGCTCTCGAGTGGAGTGACCGCTCTGGGCCATACCCCCCTGACCACTGCTAAACCTCATTGAGTGTCTTGAGATCGAGCAGAGAATTTCTGACAAATCACAATGAAAAATCGGCCCCAATCGAGCGCTATTGGTGCCGGTGTCGCTCCTCCAGGCTTTCTCGATCCTTTAAAGCTAGCGTTCGCTTTTCCTGACAGGTCAAGTGGAATTTCCGAGTCTTTCGCACCGGGGATAGTCCCCCGGTGTGCGGCAGGCCAAGCTCAGCAAGCTGTGTTTCTGCCAACAGTAAAAATCGCTATCTTGAGCATTCCAGTAAAGCCGCAAGACGTGATGTTGTCCTTGGGCCAAATCGATAATTCGTGTTTCCTCGATACAATGCTGAGTATCCGTGATCAGTGCACAAGACGATTCCCCGAAGCAACGCATCGACCGCGTTCGCAAAGAATTTGCCGCAGCTATTGAAGAACATATGGCGGAGGCTCTCGCTGCACTGCCGCTCGAATATTTTGAAACCGTTTCGGAGCAGGCTCAGGTTCCGCAACTTAAAGCTCTCCTCGCCGCTCAGATCTGTGACAGCGGACAAGAGGTGACGATACGACAGCAAATCGGTTCCGATCGATTATCCGTGATCGTAGTTTCACGTCAAAACTATGCTGGGTATCTAGCTAAAATCATAGGGCGGCTTCCCGCCGAGGGAGAGTTGCTCGCCGCCCGCGTCTTTTCTTCGACTGATAAGCAGTTTGTGATCGATACGTTTGAATTTGGTCTCCAACCAAAACTCACACAGATGCGCCCCTTGGCTGATTCCGAGTTGGATTTATCCAGCAAAATTGCATCGATCGTGAAAACCTCCGAATCGCAGGCGAGGGCGTATATTCAAGGGTGTCGCCCAGGAAATGTGTCTTTGCTTTCGGCCCAAGAAGCAGCAGAGAACCTTAGGGTCTTGCTTACCAGAGATCATCCCAATCGCATTGATGTGATCTGGGAAGCGAAGGTCGGTAGGAATGTGGAGGGTGCAGGGGCTCGTGTCCAAAGAGCGCGGGTCGTCGTGTTTGCGGGGAACTCCACTACACGCGAAGTTTTCACGCGGGCGGCCGAGTTCTTTGCGATGCAGAAAATAGATATTGAGAGTGCGATATGTGAGTCGATCTGCCTCGAAGATGACAATCATTTAGCGACCCTGACTTTTCAGGTTTGCATGGAGCAACCCGCTTTTGAGCTCGAACCCGAAAGGCTGGGAGGAGGGTGCGACCCAAATTTCGATACCGACATCCTGCGGGCCCAGCTCTTGCATTTTCTGCGTGTCGACCATGAAGTGGTAGCCTATCGAGAGGCCATCCAGTCAAATCTAATTGATCATTTGGACGGTCTTCGGAATGCCGAGTTGTGTTGCGCTTTTGCGAAGTTGATTCACCAGCTCTTTCAATTGCCGGATTCGTTGGAAAGAATTACGCACCGCTTAGTACGCCATCGTCAAGTGACTGCACAGCTGCTAAGCAAGTTTAGTTCGAGGTTCTGTCAGACCTCCGAAAAATCAGAGTCGCAGGTTGCTTCAGTGAAGTTCGACTCAATCAATGACCCGGTCGATAGAAAAGTATTTCAACACTTTCTGGACCTCGTCAACGGCATTGATCGTTGTAACTTGAATTTGCCGACACGCAGAGTCTTAGCGATGCGAATTCCAGGGCAGCTTCTACAGCATTCCGCTGGCGAGCAGCCTTACTCTGTTTTTTTCGTTGCGGGAGCCGCGTTTGACGGCTTTCACGTTCGCTTTCGCGATGTAGCGCGGGGTGGGCTGCGTATCGTCAAGACATCCAATCAAGAGCATTATTTGTTTGAATCTGCACGCGCGTACGACGAAGTCTATCGCCTAGCTTTTGCACAGCAATTGAAGAATAAAGATATCGCCGAAGGTGGGGCAAAAGCACTTATCGTCATGAAGCCAGGCCTGCATCCTAATCGGGCTGGGCAGGACTTTCTTGACGGCATCTTCGATCTGCTGGTGGAGAAAAAACGGGTACTCCCCAATGATTGCGGCAACGGGGCGGAAGAATATTTGTACTTTGGGCCAGATGAAAACGTTTCCAACGAGCTTATTGATTGGGTTACGAAACACGCATTTAAACGCAACTACCCATTTCCCAATTCAATCATTAGCTCAAAGCCCTCGATCGGTATCAGTCATAAGGAGTTTGGCGTTACAAGTGAGGGGGTGATCGTCTTTCTCCATCAAGCACTACTGGAGTGTGGCATCAATCCAAACCGTCCCTTTACCGTCAAGTTGACAGGCGGTCCTGACGGTGACGTCGCGGGGAATGCAATTCGCTTTTTGATCCGTGATTACGCTCCGCATGTCAAGATTGTGGGAAAATCGTAAACGATATATATACGGCTTTAAGAGCCTTATAGTGCTTAACCCCTTTCCTGCCCGGATGGCACTTAAGTGCGATCAGGGTCCGCGGTCGCTCCCTGACGGCCCC
>PKCQ01000354.1 GCA_002862265.1 Planctomycetaceae bacterium
AATCCTGACGGCAGCCTAAGCAGAGGAATGGCCGAGAGTCGGGGTCCAAATCGTATTGTCACCTCCACTTGGCTCATCAGAATCGGTTGTGTCACTGGAGTCCGCGGCTAGCACATCTAGTTTCTGCGCCCAGATCGCCATGATCGCTCGGACGCCATCGCGAATCTCGGGACGCGGGTGATCGATGATCTCAAACAATGGCAACACACCTTCCGCACTGGTGAGCTTCGCCGCGATCTGCGTCGAAGGAGCAAGCTTTTCTCGCAAAACCTGCTGGGTGTTGTAGTACTGTACAAACCAATCGATCGGAAGGATCGCGTAGGCAATCACAGCCAGCACAGGAACCCAACTTTGCCGGTGCAACAGCCAGATCGCTCCCTTGCCTTTGAGCAATTTTCGAAGCACGAGAGTAAAACCAAGGACGGCGCAGGTGATCCCAAGGAATCCGACAACTCTCAATTGCGTCAATCCGTTGTAGTTGACGTAGATCATCAAGCGATTGAAAACGGCAATCGACAATAGAAAATTCAGAGCAGACCAAGCGATTGCTAGCCGTTTGAGCTGGCCGAGCCTGGGATCCGCCAACGTTTGCCCCAGAAAGATTGCAGAGAGAACGGCGGTTGCGACACCTAAAGCCACAGTTAGCCAGAAGGCACCTTGGTGGGCGTAACCCGCGTAATAAAAGTCCTCTGGGAAGTCACGAAATCC
Source organism: Planctomycetaceae bacterium (assembly GCA_002862265.1). Lineage (GTDB taxonomy): Bacteria > Planctomycetota > Planctomycetia > Pirellulales > Pirellulaceae > Aureliella. Next base: position 709 of record PKCQ01000354.1, read on the forward strand.
AAGAGTCGCAAACTCGAAGACCAGGTATCCAGCGAATAGCAAAATGACGCACAGCAATGTGTTTCGGTAGGCAGAGTACAGGGGCGCGTTCTCTTTCTCGCCCAACAGCTCGGCAGGAGTGTTCTCTGGAATCAACTTCATCGCAGCTGGATAAAGAAAGCCCAGAAGCACTGCAGAGCTATACAACCAGAAAACAGCTTGCCCCGGACTGAGGCTACCCAAGTAAGTCGAAACCGAATTCCAGCCAGATTCAATCCACGCGGAGAACTGCTGGGCAAGGTCAGGGTTAGCCAACACGAAGAGCGTTGAAAACAACACAACTGCTCCGAACGGCAAGGTGACTTGCGGCACAAAAGCAGGTCCAAGTGCACCAGTTGCCCTGTAAATTCCAGAGAATCGAACTCCGCGTAGCCGTGTGATAATTCCTTGCAGACAATACGCGAAGAACGCTAGCAGCTCAGGAAAAAACGGCGTCACGCGAGACATGGACATGGCAAGTGCCGCGAAGAGCAGACAACCAAAGCCAAATTGTAGCCAACTACCACACCAGATCAGTTTCAGTACGAGTAAGACCAGCAGTGCTGCACAGCCAAGTGTTGTGGTGCTCGCTTGCCATCCCTGTTTGGCGAAGGCAAAGACAAGCATTGCAAAGCAAAACTGCAGAGCCCAAGCAAGAAAGGTCCCATGCTGGAAGACGAGAAAATCGCTCGCAGCCGCCCAGAAAACACACAGCAACAAGTCGAAAACCAAGTACTTTCCAGCGACCACAGGGATAGGCTTGGGCTGTTTCGCCAAAGATTCGTCCACCGTTTCGGTTGCTATCGGCGGAATCGCCTCCGTCGGCTCGAGAACTGCCGGTTCAGCGCTCTCTACGCTGGGCGAATCGGAAGATGGCGAGACTTGCTCTGCTTTCTGCGCGTCCTCTGCAGATTCCTCGGAAGCTAGACTCTCTTCCGCAGGAGTTAGCTTCTCTTTTTCGCGCTCTGGACCATCAGGCTCAACCATTTCAAGTTCCTTCCTCACATCCTCTTTTAGGAAGATGCAACTTCAAACACAATGCATTCTCGCAAAGTGACTCGATTCGGAGTCTGCCGAGCGAGAATTTGTGAACTTAACTCAGATTCCAGTTTGCGTTTATGAAGAACTAGATGGAAGGATGGGCTGGTTAAGTGCATTTATTCATTCTGCTTCGAAGATCTAACACTTTTTCTTGCGCTAATTTGACTGATAGACCGACAATTTGCCTTCTGTCAGTTACAAGTCACGCTGAAGTTGAAAGGTTAGAGGCAATGCCAGAGCACAGAACAATCCTTCAACAAGCAACTATGAGCATGCGATTCTCATTGCGGCTTGCCAATGCTCCCTTATTCCAGCTCGGCTTACTTGTATTGCATACTGTCACCTTGCCAAATGTACTGTTGGCAGATCGATTCCGAACCGTCGTTCTGAGTGAAGCGTTCCATAGTGAAGGGGCGGCGATCGCAGATCTAGATGGCGATTACGTCGCTGACATCATCTCCGGCGCATTCTGGTACAAAGGCCCGGATTTTCAAACTCGCTAGACGTACGCGGCGGCCAAGACATATCCAATTGCTGGATACTCCGCGTATTTCTTCACCTTCGCGCGTGATTTTGATGACGACGGCGATATGGACATTCTCTCCATCCCGATTCCCGGAGGCGCTGCTCATCTACATTTGAATCCTGGACGGAGCGAAATTGCAACAGATCTCACTTGGCCATCACACCAGATCCTGAAGGATGCCGGGAATGAATCTCCGACGCTCGCTGATTTCGATGGCGACGGAGACATGGAGCTCTTATGCATCCACGCCGGGCAATTCGGTTATGCCAAACCCGATTCGGATATCACACTGCCCTGGAAATTCGAAGCTATTGGTCAGCGGGCTGGACTCGGTCGCTTTACCCATGGTCTTGGCGTGGGCGATGTCGACGGGGATGGCAAGATGGATTTGCTGGAGAAGAATGGTTGGTGGAGGCAACCAGCAAAAGAGAACGAGGAATTTCAGTTCTATCCAGTGAAATTCGCCGAGTCGGGCGGTGCTCAGATGTTTGCCTATGACTTCGATGGAGACGGCGACAACGACATCGTCTCTTCTCAAAACGCCCATGGCCACGGTCTGTGTTGGTTCGAACGTCGCGGAAAAGACCTGAATGATTGCTTTTTCGTCAAGCACCAGATCATGGGTTCGAAGGATTCAGACAATCCCTACGGACTCGCCATCAGCCAGCTCCATGCTCTGGCGCTTGCCGATATCGACGGCGATGGCGTCAAAGATATCGTCACCGGCAAACGTTTTTGGGCCCACGGCGGCAAGGATCCTGGAACGCAGCAGCTACCTGTCTTGTATTGGTTCAAGACGAAGCGAAGTCGACTCGGCGTGGAGTTCGTACCAATGCACATTCATGATCGCATTGGTGTAGGAACACAGCTCGTTACAGGCGATAGAGATAACAACGGCCATGAGAACATTGTTGTCGGCAACAAACTTGGCACATTCCTCCTGCTGAATAACGGCACAGAGGAGCTGCAACTGCAGCCATCAGATCGTCCTCCCTCCATCATTGGCACAGCCGATTTCGCAGGCGGTGTACGTTCGACCCAGCCACTTTCACCCGCAGAGGAACAAGCAAGCTTTGTATTACCGCATGGCTTTGAAGCTCAATTGTTTTCAAGTGAGCCGCAGATTGCAAAACCGCTCAACATGGCTTTTGATCATCGCGGCCGTTTGTGGATCACCAATACCGTCGAATACCCCCACCCGGCGTCAATTGGCGAGAAAGGGCGAGACTCGATCAAGATTCTGGAGGACACGACGGGTGATGGCCGAGCCGACAAAGTCACCACTTTCGCAGACAAACTGAACATCCCAAAGGGTCTCTATCCGTACGCTGATGGAGTGATCTATTTGACATCCCCAACATCCTCTATCTTCGCGATACAGACGGTGACGGTGTGGCAGACGAGCGAAAAGTGCTTTACGGACCCTTCGATACAACTCGCGACACTCATGGAATGTGCAATGCATTCACACGAGGATACGATGGCTGGTTGTATTCTTGCCATGGCTTCAACAACCAATCTCAAGTTTCCGGTTCAGACGGTCACACGGTTACCATGCACTCGGGCAATACCTTTCGCATGAAACTTGATGGCTCGAGCATCGAGCACTTTACCCATGGCCATGTCAATCCATTCGGAATGGCTGTCGACCCACAAGGTGACTTTTTCACAGCAGACTGCCACACAAAACCTGTCACATTGCTCATCGAAAGCGGTTTTAATGAGAGTTTTGGCAAGCCTCATGACGGCCTCGGCTTCACGCCTCAGCTCATGGAGCACTTGCATGTCAGTACGGCGATTGGTGGAATTGCACTCTACCATGCCAAGTCCTTCCCCAAAGAATACCGAGGCTCCGCTTTTGGCGGAAATGCGATGACGAGCCGGATCAATCGAAACTCGATCCAACAGCAGGGTGGAAGTCTTGTTGCGCGAGAAGAACCGGACTTTCTCATCTCAGGTGATCCATGGTTCCGTCCTGTGGATCTACAAGTTGGACCTGACGGCGCTTTGTACGTTGCTGACTTCTACAACAAGATCATTGGCCGTTACGAAGTTCCACTGGATCATCCTGGCCGAGATCGACATCGCGGGAGAATCTGGCGAATCGTTTACAAGGGTGAGCGAGTCGAAACGGATCCGCATTCCAGCGATCGCTTGCAGGTGGGTACGAGTCTTGACGCCGCAATCGCCGCTTTGAGATCGGACAATCTATCCAAGCGAATGTTGGCGACCGATGCCATTGTGGATAAGCATGCTAAGGAATCGAATGTCGACAGACTCCATCAGAGTCTAATAGACGCTTCGAGCTCTAATGAAAAAGTTCACATGCTCGGGGCTTTCGCGCGGGTTAATGAGCTCAAAGCTGAAGAGCTGGAGACGTGCCTGAGCGACACGGATGCTCGAGTCCGTGGCCATTGCTACCAAGTACTAGCAACCTACCCTGAACGGACTCCACAAACTGACGATTGGATCACAGCTGGGTTCCAAGATCCTAACCCACGAGTAAGGCGATACGCGGCCGGAGCTGCGGCGAAGTTGTGCTCAATAGAGTTGATGACTCCAATTCTGAGCAGCATGATCGAAAGTCGAACTGATCCACACTTACATTATGCGCTTCGCATTGCCCTTAGGAATCACTTGAAGGTTGAATCCTGGTTCAAAGCCTTGACGCCGAAGTTCTCAAGCCAACAAAGAGCCGAAGTAATCGACATTTGCCTTGCATTGAAGACAGACTATGCAGGACAGTTCATCGCTGCGAACTTGGATTTAGTTCGCGATTCCAATCCAGAAAAGTTGTCGGAGTACCTCACCTTTGCCAGTCGTCTCGCGTCGTTGAAGAACCTGAATGAAATCATCGATCTTTCACGCCATAGCTTCGAATCAGACTTGCCAAAACAAGAAGAACTCTTGCGATCGGTCAGCAGCGGCTTATCACAACGCGGGCTTGAGCCGACGGCGGGACTTAAACGGTGGTTAGAAGCTCTTGCACGAAATTACCTGAAAATCGGTCCCGAGGAGAACACAATCAACCTCGAGCAAGCAAGTATCCCTTGGTCGCATGTAGCCGCAGGGGAAGCTCCAGGACCGAGCGGTATTTGGCAGCTATCAAAGAAGAGAAATTCCGCTGACGGAGAACAGTCATCGGTGCTTCATAGTAGTTTTCCCGCGGGAGAGCAGAAAGTTGGCACTTACCGAAGCGGCAGCTTCAAGCTATCGATGCCCTTCAGCTTCTACATTGCAGGCCACGACGGATTTCCAGACAAACCTCTGCAACGCAACAACTTTGTGCGTCTGCGTGACGCGACAACCCACCGTGAACTGGCGAGTTGGCCCGCACCACGCAACGATGTCGCCCAACGAGTCGAATGGCTCGATAAGCAACATGAAGACCGTCGTGTTTACGTGGAACTTGTTGACGGCGATTCCGCCAAAGCCTACGCATGGCTGGCGGTCGGAAGATTCTCAGAAGCCGGCCTGAATCCTAGCCCTTCCGCCACGCAGTATCTCCGCGCCGCAAGACTTGAAGGCGACTTGAAGATTCGCAACCTCACGCCAGTGATGATGATTCTGATGTCGATTCTGAATTTGATGTTGGTGTTGGTGT
>PKCQ01000647.1 GCA_002862265.1 Planctomycetaceae bacterium
ACTACATGTACTCACATACGTCGCGATTCCACAATTACTACAACAATGGTCGCGGGCTAAACCGAACGAAAGTTCACTACTCCACTGCCCCTATTCAGACCATGCTCGGCAACTTGCGCGGTGGATTCTTGCCACGCCGCTAATAGGTTGGGTTGAAAGAAGATTCGACCAAACCGCCACCACGAACAACAAAGTGCCGCAAGCTTTCAGGGGGCTCCCTCGCGGATACGGTTTGGACAGCTTGAATATTCGTCCTTCGCGTCAGGATGGCAGCTCTAGCGTCAGCTAGGTAAAGCGAAGTGATTCGTTCGTCACAACTTGAACCGGCTTACAACGGATTGCCTGCAAGCCAGATTGAGTTGCATCCCAATTCACAGACCGGAAAGACAAATGAAGAACCTAGTTTTACTGGCTGCACTACTCATTGGCGTTGTTTTCACGACAAGTGCTGAAGCGAAGGGACCACGACGTGGCTTCGGCTTGGCAAGTCGCGGTAACGCCTGGGCCAACCACCACGCCTCCTCGTCCTCTTGGCACGACAGGCACTACTATTTGCCATACGGACAACCAACGGCAGTCGTTGTTCCGCCGAATGCCATCATGCAGCAAACCTACGCGTGGGGCGTTTCGCAGAACCTGATGATGCCAGCTTACCATCAATACAGCGTTCCAGGCGTGCCTGGTGGTGGCTCGCCTTTCTACGCCACACCACGTTGGCCAAGTAGCACAACACAGTTCGGCTTGTACAACGTACGTTCGCCTTGGTAGATGTACCAAATTGAAGTTGTCTAGCTCGTCAGTCTGGCCGATTCCCAATCGGTCAGCTTTCTGAACTTAAATCGAAAAACCAATTAGAACACCGAGCAATCAACGCTCGGTGTTTTTCGTTACGTCCACCAGCCGTCTGATAATCCGTATAGCGTCGGCGCCCAACTCGGGGTCCGGTAAACTGGCGCTGAACGCAACACATTGAACTGAGTTGGGTAAAATCGTGTCTTGGTCAATCAGCCAAGTCCCAGGACATTCTACTCCAGGTTTTGCTCGCTGTCCCACTCACTCGCCTCCAAACCCAAAACAAACCATGTCGATCGAAGTTTTTATCAACGGGCAGTACTACCCCAAAGCCGAAGCCAAGGTTAGCGTATACGACCACGGATTGCTTTACGGCGACGGCGTTTTCGAAGGTATGCGATCTTACAGCGGAAAGGTTTTCCGGCACGACGAGCACATTGATCGACTCTACGATTCCGCACGTTCCATCCTGCTCGAAATCCCGATGGAAAAAGAGGCTCTGAAGCAAGCGGTCAACGATACGCTCAAGAAGAACAACCTGGTAGACGCCTACATTCGCCTACTAGTCACACGCGGGGCGGGCGAGCTAGGACTTGATCCCGCCAAGACTGAAGATCCCCGAATCATCATCATCACGGATCACATCAAGCTTTACCCTCAAGAACTGTACGATAACGGCTTGAAGATAATCACCGCTGCAACCATTCGCAATCACCCCGCAGCACTCAGCCCACGAATCAAGTCATTGAATTATCTTAACAACATCATGGCCAAGATCGAAGGCATTCAGGCGGGATGCGCCGAGGCATTGATGCTGAACCACAAGGGGGAAGTCGCCGAGTGCACAGGCGACAACATCTTTATCGTCCGCGGCGGCGCACTCTACACGCCGCCGATTGACGCGGGCATTCTTGAAGGCATCACACGCAATGCAGTGATTGAGCTGGCGGAAAAGGCCGGCATTCAGGTGCATCAGATTCCTTTTACGCGTTATGACATCTATGTGGCAGAAGAGTGCTTCCTGACAGGAAGTGCCGCCGAAGTCATTCCAGTAATCGAAGTCGATACGCGATCCATTGGTGATGGCAAAGTCGGGCCGATCACGAAACAACTGTACAAAGCGTTTCACGAACTAGTTCGCAGCTAGGAAACCTATGAAGCCTACCGTTTTTATTGCTCGGCGCATTCCAGCTATCGCTCATCATCTGCTCGAAGAGCACTGTGAACTTCGAGTTCACGAAGGCTTAATGCCGCCCACTCGCGAAGAATTGCTTGCTGGCGTCCAAGGCTGCAGCGGAATCCTAAGCCTGCTGAGCGATCGAATTGACGGCGAAGTCTGCGAGGCGGCTGGACCACAGTTGAAAGTGATTAGCAACTTCGCAGTTGGCTACAACAACATGGATGTACCCGAGTTGGCACGCCGCGGCATTGCGGTGGGAAACACACCCGACGTGTTAACAGACGCGACAGCAGATATCGCCGTTGCGTTGCTTCTTTGCGCTGCCCGAAATTTTGGCCGCGCCAGCCAAGACGTGCGAAACGACGTATGGAAGACTTGGCAGCCGCTAGGGTGGATCGGCAAGGACCTGGTGGGCTTCGGCGAGCCAAAGAAACTGGGCATCGTTGGCATGGGTAGGATTGGATCCGCTGTTGCCAAACGGATGCACCTAGGTTGGGGAATGCAAGTACTCTATACCGCACGTTCGCCAAAGCCCGAGGTGGACAAGGAGCTGTCAGCAACCCACGTTGAATTGCCAAAGCTGCTTGAAGAGAGCGATTTCGTAAGCTTGCATGTACCACTCAACGACGAAACGCATCATCTAATTGGAGCACCAGAGCTCACCCTGATGAAAGAAACAGCCGTATTGGTGAATACCGCCCGAGGCGAGATCATCGACCAAGACGCACTGACAGAAGCACTACTAAGCCGCTCCATTTACGCCGCTGGGCTCGACGTCTGCACGCCTGAGCCATTGCCGGCTGATGACCGCTTGCTACAACTCGACAACTGCTTTCTCGTCCCTCATCTCGGCAGTGCCACGCAAGCGACACGTGATGCGATGGCTGAGCGGGCGGCGAAAAACATCTTGGCGGGACTCCAAGATCAGCCTCTCCCCTATCGAATATCAATTTAGAAAGCTGCTTCTTGAGCGAATCCAAGCACAACCAACCTAATCGCATGCCTGGGCATGGTGCCGTGGCAATCGTTGTCGAGGACCAGAAGTTTCTGGTAATTCGACGTAGTCCTCACGTGCGCGCACCAAACTTGCTGTGTTTCGCAGGCGGCACGATAGAACATGGAGAAACACCTGCGCAAGCTATCGTGCGCGAACTTGAAGAAGAACTTCACCTCATGGCTTCTCCGGTTCGACATGTATGGCAAAGTCGAACGGCATGGGGCACTTTGCTCGAATGGGTGCTAGTTGAGCGGAGTCCAGAGTCGGAGCCGCGACCGAATCCGCAGGAAGTCGCGGAGTATTTCTGGCTCGAGGGAGATGAACTCCTTGAGCATCCCGATCTGCTGCCAAGTGTCCCTGCTTTCTTTAAAGCTTGGGCGACTGGACATTTTCAGTTACCGCAAGATGCAGGCGAACCCAAGGTCGCATGGAAAGATTTGACCTTGTGACGCTTTCGTGGCACCACAGTTGTGGTAGCTTGTCTTTTCTCGCAGAACTGACAACCCTTCACGCAAATCATGCCTTGGAATTGTGGCCGGATTTTTTTGACACGGAGAAATGCATTGAGCAACGATTCGATCAGAAGAAAAATCGTCGAGTTTATTCCTGGCTATGGCGGCTATTTAGAGCAAGAAGACCGACGGAGGGACGATCGGCTCACACGCGAATTTTTGGTGCGTCGCATTACCAACTGCAAGCAGAAGCTCGATGATATTGGCAAACAGCCATCGCCGCCGGCGATATCGAGTTGCCGGCAAAGCTTCAACCGCTTAACAACAAACTCGATCTTGCTCAGTCGCGACTCGCTTCGGCCGTGGAAGGATTCGCCGGCTGGTTCAATGATCGAAAAGTGGACGCAGATCTGCTGGCAGAAGTTGCCGAACTAGATGCCGGTTTGGTTTCCTTGGTCGATCAACTCGACGAATTGGCCGACGACTGGAGCATCGAAAAAGCTTGAGATTTCCGCGACGACATGCAGCAGCTACATGAACAGCTGGATCGTCGTACCAACATACTCAAGGCCGGAAGTTAGGAACGCAAAGAATGTTTCGCTTAGAAGTCATTGATTTTGTTGACCACAGTGGGCAGGCGGTCGTCTCACGAGTACCGGAGATGGGAACTGCGGCAATCCAAGCTGGAGCGCAACTCGTTGTGCAGCAGAACCAGGAGGCAATTTTCTTCCGAAATGGCCGAACTATGGACAGCTTTGGTCCAGGACGCTACGCGCTTTCTACGGCGAACATTCCTATTCTCACCAAAATTCTGACCATCCCATGGGAGAAATCTCCCTTTCAAGCCTGCGTGTATCTCGTCGGCAAGCAGCGATTCATCGACCAACGCTGGGGCACTCGCAATCCAATCACGTTGAAGGACCCTGACTTTAGCATAATCCGTTTACGTGGCTTTGGCAAGTATTCGTTTCGTGTGACGGAGGCCTCACTTCTGATCAATGAGGTCGTCGGGACTCAAGGCAAAGTCACCACAACTGAAATCAGCTCCTACCTGCGCGACATCCTTCTTTCCGGGCTCACCGATTTGATCGGCACTATGAATATTGGCCTGCCTCAAATGGCCGCCAAGTTCGATGAACTCGCGGCCGCTGGACGCATGAAGATCGGCGAACAGTTTGCGAAACTCGGTCTTGAGCTGACCGACTTCGTGATTAACAACATCTCGCCACCCGAGGAAGTGCAAAAAGCAACTGATGAGCGGAGTAGCATGGCCGCTATCGGCGATCTGCGATCATACACGATGTACCAAGCAGCCAACGGTATGGGCAAGCTTGGCGAAGGCGGCGGTGAGGGTGGATCCGCTGCAGCGATGGGCATGGGAGCAGGCTTTGGCATGATGCTGCCTTCGATGATACAGCAAGCAATGCAAAAAACAGCCGCATCCCCAGCTCCCGCGCCTGCGGCGTCACCACACGCAGGTAGCTCTCCCGTTGCGGCAGCAGCTGGTGCAGCCGCTACTGGCGGAGCCAGAGCAATTGATTTTTCACAACTCGCTGGCCCGGAAAAAGAAGACGCGAGGAATAGCTTGAAGCAGATCGCTCAAGCCTCCGAAGGGAAGCTCACAAAGGACGGCGACAAATGGCAAATCACTGTTCCCGTCGGAAGATTACGGAAGCAAACCGTGAACGTTGATTTTTTGCAGGAGGACGAGGCAGGCAACAAGCTCATTTGCTTCTGGTCTTCTTGCGGAACCATAGATCCTCAACACGCGCAAGCACTATTGCGCTTCAATGCTCAACTTATTCACAGCGCGTTTGCGGTTCAAAAACAAGAAGACACTGAGATACTTGTGATTCGCGGCAACCTGCTAGCTGACACTGCGGATCCACTGGAGCTCACTAGGACTGTCCCTTCCATTGCTTGGCAAGCAGACAAGTTCGAAGAACAGCTCTACGTCGGCCAAGATAATTATTAGCACTTTCGCCCGTCCGCATAGCGACCTACGACAACAAAGCGAATCGACATCTGCGCGACGCGCAGGTTAGCGAATCTACTCCTGCCGTTCTACGCATTTATCACCAAACATGTCGTACAATTCTCTTCCTGTCGGTCCATTCGCCTGGGCCCCTGACCAATACGCCTTGCTCGATTTTGGTGCTGGACGAAAGCTTGAGAAATTCGGCACCCGGGTTTTCGATCGCGTTTGCCCTGCTGCAGACAATCTTCGGAAGCAGGAACCGGATTTGTGGCGTCAGGCTCAAGTAAAACTGGATGATCGAGGAAAACCAGTTTTGCGTTCGCGATCACCGGCTAAAACCTGGCAAGTTTCCTGCGGAACGGTGACTTTCGAACTCAAACTCACACCATTCGGACACGTAGGATTATTCCCAGAGCAAGTGGAGAACTGGCAATGGATTAGTGATTGGGTTGTGCGTCGTCGGCAAACGCAGCAAGCAGTCTCTGC
>PKCQ01000244.1 GCA_002862265.1 Planctomycetaceae bacterium
GGCGTGGCGACGCAGAGGTCGTTCTTTGCGATGTTGTGCTACTATTCGGTGCACGGTCCGATTCAGACGACAGAATCGTTGTGGAAGAAGTACCAGGCCAAGGCTGAGAAAATGGGATTGGCCGTTGAGAGAGATCGGTTCCTATGGGATCGCACTCAAGAAGTCCGTCAGACGCAAGACAATCCCTTGTACGCCGGCATGATGGAAGCGCTGGACACCTCGGTCGGTGTCGTCTTAGATGCGATCGAGAAGTCGGGACAAGCCGACAACACTGTCGTGATCTTTACATCGGACAATGGAGGTGTTTCATCAGGTGACGGCTATGCCACCTCTGCACTGCCGATGCGAGGTGGAAAGGGACGCCAGTGGGAAGGCGGAATCCGTCAACCTTACTACATTCATGTCCCAGGTGTGACAAAGGGTTCCAAAACGAAAGTCTTTGCGAATGGGACGGACTTTTTTCCGACGATCATGGAGTTGGCCGGAAGTGGGGTGCAAGCGGGCTTGGATGGGCGAAGCCTAGTACCGACTTTAGAAGGAGCGAGGCAGTCATCTCGTCCCTTGTTCTGGCACTATCCGCACTATGGCAATCAAGGTGGTGAGCCCTCCGTAATCGTGCGTGACGGTGAGTGGAAACTGATTCACTACTATGAAGACGGACGGAACGAGCTCTACAACTTGTCGTTGGATGTGGGAGAGGAGAGAAATGTTGCGAAAGAAAACCCGGCGCGAGTCACTAAGATGTCCAAGCAGCTCAAGCAGTGGCTGGAAAGCGTCGAGGCGAAGATGCCAACCAAGAATCAGAAGTTTAACGCAAAGGCATACTCTAAGTATGTTCAGGATTCTCGAACGAATCGTATGCAGAGACGCGAAAATCAGAACTGGCAGTTCCTGCAGCCCGGTTTTGCGCCTAGTGGAGGCTGGTGGCAAGATCGAGGTAAAGCAAAGTAGCAACCAAAGCAAAGTGGGACAATCGACCCCAATTGTCTCACGGCATTTTAGATCTCACTGTGGGGCCATGAGATGATACATTGAATTGGAGCAACCGAGCAGCTTTGTTTCACCGTTCGCGCGGCGAAGTAGGCAAGCGGCAAAGTGGTCCGCGTCGAATTGGAAACGACTGAGCGGGAGCAATTGGAGCAATGCCCAAGTTTGGACTAGCGGTTGCGTTTGCGTCCGATGCTGCTGGGGCGAATGGTTGTGCTGCGACTGGAGTTGATCTGCGGGGTGAGGCTACGCGCAGGAGATGTCGCATGCTTTCCTGGACGTGACTTCAGGTTCATGGTCCGGCTCGAGTTGATCGATGGAGTGAGTGTTCGACTCAAATTGATTTGTGAAGTCAAAGTCCTTGGTGCTGTCTTGATCGGACTGCCGACACGCGAGCGAATGGTAGAGCTGCTCAGACCTGGACTGAGGCGGCTACTCGTCCGAGATTTCGGTGCGGCAAGGCGGCTGGAAAGCGGTTTACCCGTGATAGGATCCCGAGTGGATGTACTGCGAATGCTGCTTAGTCCAGCGGGAGATGCAAGGAACCTGCGGCCGGTGCTTGGCAGGAAGGAGCTCCTTTGATCCTTGCTCGTTGGGCTGGTTCCAGCCCCGATGGTGCTGCGGTTTCTCTGTTGATTTTTGGCTGGCGAGCTCTGAGGGCGAACCGATTCCAAGATGGATTGTTGCACCCGCCCAGACGATAATTCCTTGCGCCTACCGTCGAATCCAGAAGTCGACGTTCGGCTGCCTGAAGGACGAATTCCTGTGGCCGAATTGCTTCGGGGCGACGGGCCCGTCTGGATGATCGTAGGTGAGCCCAAACGTACCGATGTGCCGGAACGCACGGCTGGAGCGATCCCTGGGACTGGAATGCCACCAGGCCCACGACGGATCGTTGGAATGATTCCGGGACCTGCGAAGCCAGGTGGGGCCGGGCCTGCTCCGGGACCAGCGATGTTAATTTGGCCCAAAGGAGTAGGAATGCTGGCGGCGACATTCGGCGTTGCCACACGCGGATTGATCATAGCGCCCGGTAAGACTACAACGCCTGCAGTGCCCGTCAAGATTCTCCGGCGGACAAGTGAGTCAAACGAAAAGCCAAGGTATGGTTGCGGTAGTGGACTTGCCAACAAGGCTGCCCCTGGAAGTGAACTGACGGAGCGATTCGTTACTACGGCCGGTTGCTCCAGAATCAAATCGTTGTAGCGAGTCAGGCTACGAGTGAAGGAGATACCGTCCTGCGCATATTTCCATTGGTAATAGCTGAGCATCGTAGGAAGGCCCACTCCAGCTGGACTAGCGTACCATGGTTGAAACCCAAGTCCGAGAAAATCGTTACCGTAAAGATCACCGTAGTAGTAGCATGGATATCCGTTGCGAATGAATAGTTGCAGTAGGAATGCGTTGGAGTTGCCAATGCGGTAGCGAGGGAAAAAGCGGAAGCTAGCTGCTTGGTAAAGACTTGGGGGCAAATAGACAGATGCGAAGGGAGTCCCACGCACGGTTGGCTCATAGTCCCAATAGCCAGAAACGTAGACATGCCCCCGTGGCGTCGCAACGTAGCAAGAAGGTTGCCAGATCCAGTCTTGATATTGCGGTGTCCAATAGCCGTCCTGCCAAGCGTACTGATTGTCTTGGTAGTTCCATTGACCAGGCATCCAGAACGAGTTTTCATTCGGTGCTGGTAAAGTCGGATCGACTTCTAGTGGTGCTGGTGGTGGCGGCAAGAATGCTTGGCGTGCTATGCCCATGACGCCCCAGTAACCGCGTACCCATTGGTACTTCTCGCCGAATTTCTGCCAACTGCCTGAAACCCAGGTGCGTCCCGGTGGTATCTCCCGGTACATGCCACTGATCCATATGAAGTCCTTCCGGTCAGCCTCCCACATCCAGTAGCCATCTATCCATTGCACATTGTTGCCTTCTGGACGCTCAGCTGGACATTCTTCCTGGATAGGAGGTGGTGGAGCTACATCGACGACCATCGATTTGGCGGATTGTTCGGTGGGAACTCCAAAGGCTTCGTGCACTGGGCCTTGTAGCAAAATCTCGTACTGGCCAGTTGGATCCAGAACCGACTCAAGCCTTCCTCCTTGCCTCTTTTCGCCTGGCGGTATGGGCACAGGAGGAACTTGGCTGGGAGTAGGTGGCCTAGCGGCTGAGTCTGGCTTAACCATCTCTTCTTCTGGAGGCTTATCGGCTACTTCGGCAGGGCTCGTTTGTGTTGGAGCCTCTTCCAGTATCGAAATCGTTCCTTTACCTGTGGGGCGCTGAAGCTGAGCCTGGTTTGCCTCTGGCGCTGGCAACTCTTCGGGTTCAGAAACCTGAGCTAACGCTGCCGATGCACTGCAGGCGATTGTCAAGGCTGAAAAAAATGCGAGCCCTCGAAACCGTGCAGGAAACATAATCATCTTTACCACAACAGTGCTTTCAGTGAGATGTCAGTGTTGCCCAAAGAGATCCTTGCTCCTGCGAAGGATGCTCCGCAACAGAATTGTGCAATTCACGTTCCAGTTCTTCCCGAAATCGAATCGGTAAGGGAAGTCTTGCCGTTTAAGTGATTTAAGGCAAAGCAGAGCAACAATCGCTACTCGGCGATCCGATCAAAGTGACTGCCGACCCTACCAAGATGACTTCCGCGGGGCTGGGCCTTTTGCAAGCTGCGTTGTATTTCTTCTACATGCATGTAGTATTCGCGACGCACCAGTTTGGAAGCCGCAGTTTCGTCGAGCAGCAAGGTAACATTAGCGTGGAGTTGCAATGCGCTAGCTGGAACACTCGCGGTCACAGGGCCTTCGGCCAAAGCTCGTACCGCATCGGCTTTGCCTTCGCCGGTTGCCAGCAGGACGATTTTTCGAGCCTCTAGGATGGTCCCAATGCCCATGGTGATCGATAGTTTGGGAACCGCGTCCAGCGACTCAAAGAAACGTGAATTGTCGCGGCGCGTCTGCTCGGTGAGAGCTTTTAGCCGGGTTCGGCTGGCTAGAGAGGAACCAGGTTCGTTAAACGCGATATGGCCATCTGTGCCAATGCCGAGAATTTGCAGATCGATGCCTCCAGAGTCTCGGATCATCGCTTCGTAGGCTTGGCAGGCCTGCTGGAGGTCAAGGGTATTGCCTTGGGGGAGATGGCATCTCCTGGAGTCGAAATCGACTCGATCAAAAAGATGCTGATTCATGAAGCAGCGGTAGGACTCGGGATGTCCTTCCGGCAGCCCAACGTACTCATCGAGATTGAAGGTGGTGCAGGCGGAAAAGGACACATTGCCCGCCTGGTAACGTCGCACGAGCTCTTGGTATGTTGCGACGGGGGTGCCTCCGGTGGCGAGTCCCAGGACGGGAGTTTCTTCGGTGGCTATGGTTTCACAGACAAGGTCTGCCGCCCGCTGGCTCACTGCCTCGGGGGTTTGCAAAATAATTACACGCATCGACTTTCCGCCAGTCCCTTTTATTACTAGATAACCTCTTCATTTAAAGCTTTCCGAGACCGATTCGCAAGGTCGCAGCAGGATCAGACCTTCTACTAACCGCCGCAAACTTTAGAATGCTGGCTCGGAGTCTTGGGCTCCCTTCGTTTTCGTATCCGTCCTCACATTTTCATCGCTTCGACAGTCATGGAACAATCGTTTGTAGCGTGGGCCAAGATGCGTGCCCATCGACTTCCTCAAGTCAAACTGGGAATTGGCGACGATGCGGCTCTAATGGATGTTGGCGGGACGCAGGATCTTGTGGTGACGACCGACACGATGATGGAAGGTACGCACTTCCGGAGTGCTGAAGTGGAGCTCAGGCGAATCGGCCGGAAGCTCGTTCGTGTCAACTTGAGTGACTTGGCGGCCATGGCTGCGGAGCCTGAAGCCGTGTTTTTGTCGATGTGTGTCCCAACTAGTGACAAGCGGGCTGCCGATTGGATCGCTTCGGAGATCTACGAGGGCGTTTGTGAGGTGTGTGAGCAGCACGAAGTTGCGTTAGCTGGTGGCGACACCAATTGCTGGGATGGACCGCTGGTGCTTAGTTTGACGGCAACAGGGCGAGTGTTCGACGGCCAAGTCTGGCGACGCGGCGGTGCTCAGGCTGAGGATCTGATCGTCGTTACAGGCCCGCTTGGCGGGAGCATTACAGGCAAGCAATTTGATTTCACGCCCAGATTTGATGTCGCCGAACAACTGCGAGGGCATGTTGGGGTTCATGCGGCGATGGACATCAGTGATGGTCTAAGCGTTGACCTGCTGCGGATGTGTGATGCCTCCAGCTGTGGTGGTATTCTAGAATTAGACAAGATTCCGATATCCGATGCCGCGAAGGATTTGGTGGAAACCAGCGGCAAGCAGCCGGTGGAGCATGCACTTGGCGATGGGGAAGACTTTGAGTTGTTGTTGGCCATCGCCCCCGATTCCTTCGCCGAGGTACAGGAGATCTTGGGTGCGGAAAGTGCGATTGCGGTTGGCGAGTTCACCAGTCGCACAGGTCTCTGGATGCGTGAGGGATCGAGGATTTATCAGCTAACTCTAAGCGGTTACGTCCATGGGCGATGATGGCAGCGATGGTTTCTGACATGCGTTTGTGAAGCTTTTATGAAGCTCCTGCGCATCGAAAACGGGCAAAAGTGAGTTGCCCTGGTATACGCCGTTTCCCAATCATGTACGCCTACAGCGGCCTTCCGGATCGTCGCGTACTCCATGACGTCCCATCCAAGAACCCTGCTCTTCCTTTGATGCCAAACTCGGATCTCGACGCTCCTACTCAAACACCTGCCGCCGCCCCGTCGGGAAATAGCTTGGCTGGGGAATTAGCTGGCTATGAAATCCTGCGTGAAATCGGCCGAGGCGGAATGGGGGTCGTCTACTTGGCGAAGCAGATATCGCTTGAGCGGCTGGTTGCGC
>PKCQ01000026.1 GCA_002862265.1 Planctomycetaceae bacterium
GGTATGGAGGCGGGTATGGATGTGGATGTTACTCCGGCGCTGGTGCCTCCGGAACCTCCATCGCTACGTCCGAAGACATTCTCGGCGTCGAACTCGAAAGTCACGTTCACGTGCTTATTTGCCGCCATGATCATGTCATGAAAAGCAGGGTCGCCTTTCTTACTTCCAACCAAGTGCAGCACTTCGATGTTTTCCTCGACTGGGTCGTTCGCTGTTTCTTCATTCCGACCCACCATGTCCATATTCAGCATGCCAATCATCTTGTCGAGTGGCAATGCTGGGTGGTCTACATAGTGCTTGGATCCTACTAGCCCCATCTCTTCGGCCGCAAACCAAATGAACAATATGCTGCGTTTGGGTTTCGTCGGGTTTTCTGCAATGGCCTTGGCAATCGTCAAAATAGCTGTCGAGCCAGAGCCGTTGTCATCCGCTCCTGGATAAACCGTATCGCCACGTTCGCCAAGGTGATCTAAGTGGGCACCAATGACCAAATACTCGTCTGAAACTTCTGGGTCGGATCCAGGGCACCAAGCCAAAACGTTGGGTACCGAAGCAGGTTCTTCGAACACTCGAGCTTCGATCGTGATGGAAACTTCAGAGTGATGAACGGTGGATTTGTTTTCTTCAGCCGATTCCAACCAAGCTTCTTCTCCATCAGCCGCTTCGAGTAGCTGCTGGGCAACATCCTTAGTGATGTAGCCGGTTGTCACGTTCGAGCGGCTATTACGTCCGGTTTGGAGTTGTGAAGATGATTCTGGCAATATGTCGACGAGTTGCAGTACAGCAGCGGGTCGCTGGCGCATTAATGGAAACATGCCGCGAGATCCTAGATCTTCGTCAGCAGTGAGAACCACGATCTTGTCTCGCAGTTCCGCGGAGCTGTCGAGTTGTGCTTGCATGCCGCCCAGGCTCACAAACGAAAGTTTGCCCTGTTTTACTGGTTCGGCCGAAAAGCGATCTAGGGCTACAGAGTCAGTGAATGTAATAGAAAGCTCGTCAGGGCCTGTTATTTTTGATTCTTCCGATGCAACTTTCAGGTTAGTCATGGTTAGCATCTGGAAATATGTGCCTGCATCACCGACTGGCTGGAGTCCAAACTCAGCGCACTTACCTGCCACCCAGTGAGCTGCTTTGACATGACCAGGTTGTCCTGTTCCGCGTCCTGCAAATTCGGGACCTGCCACGATGTTTAACCATTCTTTGCATCGTTCAGGTGTGATCGAGTTGAATCCCTCGGCGATTGCTTCCGGTGGAGGTTCGGAACCGGCGTACTGTGCCTTGAGCTGAGCGGGACAAACACTGCAAGAAACAATGAGAGCAAAGAGGCACTGAGCGAGAGGAACGGGCTGCATCGGCTGGATCCTTGGAAAGAGCGATGTCACTGACTTTTGCATTTTGCCCAGATAGCGAAGTGCAAGCGTCCATTGTCGCTCGAATTCTTCGCAAAGGCCAGAGCCTAGTCTATCGAACAACCAAGGGTCCCCAGCTTCGAATCCCTTCAGGAAACGGGCAATCAAGAAAACAGAAGCATAGGAGGCAGTGTTACAGAATCGCCGCTATTCGCGTTATGGGGGTCCGAGCTTCCCTTAACGGGCTACATCGAGCCGCCGGTGAGGCGTTCTTCGAACAATCGGTAGAGTTCGAGTCTCTCGGTGCCTCTTCCAATGGCCTGCGTGAGTTCAAGATGTTCGACAACAGTTTGGTCGGATACATCGTGCTCGCGCAGAAGTTGTCGCATTTGCTCCCAGGTCGGTAGCCAGCAAACTCGTTCTTTAAGGTTCTCAATCGTCTCGCTACGACGCAGAAAGTGCTTGAGATCCAGGATGAAGAAAACGCGATCCTGGAAGGGCGACTCACATTTAATCAACTCGCTCTGATCCAAGACATAGTGGCCGACCTCTGGCGTCCAATCCAAGCCATAAGCCTTGAAGAGTTGAGCCAGATCAAGTTCCTCGCCAGAAAATCTCACGGTGTCTGCGGATACTTCAGCCATGCTAGTTTCCTTTCTATTCGAGGGCATTGTAACGCATTTTGTCAAGACGTTAAGAAAAGCTCGTCTCGCTGCGGCTAGGCCTACACCTCACGCTCGTGTTAGCAGGGAAGAGTTCATGAGAGGATCACTCTGTTATACTGGTTTCCAGCCTGCAAAGGTCTTTTCCAGCAAGATTCTTGCCTTTACATCCCGCCGCTCCAGGAGCACCACTATGTGGTTATCCACTTTAAGCAGCCACATTTCTTTGCCAATCGCTAAAGTTTTTCTAGTTGGGGTCAGTCTTTGCGGTTCGCTGCTTGCCGAAACCAGGGCTCCAATCGCCCCGGAGATCATTGAGAAGTCTGGTGTGTCAGCCGGCATTTTTGTTCATCTTGGTGCTCAGGACTCTCAACTTGCCCAAGCGCTGAAAACGAAGCCATCGATTCAAGTCCACGCTCTCACCACTGATGCAGAGGTCGCCAGGCAGATACGCATTGATTTGGTGGCCGCAGGCATCAACGGGGAAGTTGCCGTCGATGTTTTGGCCACAAAAGAGCTACCCTACGTCGACAATCTGGTCAACTTATTGATCGTCGAAG
The DNA here is from genome assembly GCA_002862265.1 of Planctomycetaceae bacterium. Taxonomy (GTDB): domain Bacteria; phylum Planctomycetota; class Planctomycetia; order Pirellulales; family Pirellulaceae; genus Aureliella. The sequence continues at coordinate 2,572 of PKCQ01000026.1, forward strand.
ACCGCGAACCAGTCTCTCGCGACGAGCTGCTACGAGTGCTGGTTCCAAACGGTGTGGCTCTGCTCAAGAAAGGAGACGAGTGGGAGAGGATCGTCAAACCAGTTCCAGACGACATCGACGAATGGACCCACTACTTGCACGATTCCACGGGCAACTCGGTGGCGGATGATGACGTCGTAGGACCGCCGCGGCATTTGCAATGGGTCGGCAGCCCACGTTGGTCCCGGCACCATGACCGCATGGCCAGCATGAGTGCGTTGGTTTCTTCCGGTGGAAAGATGTTCTACATCATGGATGAGGGCAGCCGGATCTCCATTCAATTGCCACCCAAATGGAAGCTGGTCGCTCGCGATGCATTCAATGGCTCTGTGCTTTGGAAGCGTGATATTCCTACCTGGCAAAGTCACATGTGGCCGTTGAAGAGCGGACCCACACAGCTTTCACGTCGATTGGTTTCTAGCAGTGATCGCGTGTTCGTGACTTTGGGGTACGACGCCGCCGCAAGCGCACTAAATACAGAAACCGGCGAGACAGAAACCACATTCGAGGACTCCGAAGGAACCGAAGAGATTATCCATCGCGGCGACAAATTGTTTTTGGTTGTGCGCAAGGGTAAAGCCAAGTTGGCCGACTATCTGCCAGTCAACGGACGAGTCGGGGATCAAGCTGCCGTACGCAAGCTGTTCTGGAACGAAGAGCCTCGTGTGCTGATGGCTTTTGATGTGAAGAGTGGTAAACAGCTATGGGCCAAACAAACCAAGATATCGCCCCTCACTTTAGCCGCGGACGACGAGAAACTTTACTTCCATAACGGCAATCAGATTGTAAGCGTGCACCAAGGAAGCGGCGAGCTGGCTTGGGAAAGCGACGAAGTCACCCGACGCGAGTCCTTCACTTTCAACTTTGGTCCAAGGTTGGTGGCACATGAAGAAGTCGTCCTTTACGCTGGCGGCGACGGAAAGATGCTTAGCTTTGACAAGAAAGCGGGCAAAGTGCTGTGGGAGGCAGAGCATCCCAAGTCTGGCTACCAGTCGCCTCAAGACTTGATGGTCATGAAAGGTCTCGTTTGGTGCGCTCCCACGACTTCTGGCAAAGATACTGGAGTATTCACGGGGCGTGATCCTAAGACGGGTGAAATCAAAAAGGAATTCCCACCCGATGTGGAAACGTATTGGTTCCACCACCGCTGCTACATCGCCAAGGCGACGAACAATTTCTTGATGCCATCCCGCACTGGTATCGAGTTTGTCGATCCGAACGAAGAGCACTGGGATATTCACCACTGGGTTCGCGGTGGCTGTCTGTACGGTGTAATGCCTTGCAACGGTCTGACCTACGCGCCGCCGCACAATTGTGCTTGTTATCCAGAAGCCAAATTGTTTGGCTTCAACGCGCTGGCACCGACGGCTCCAACGCGACCCATTCCAACCGAAGTCGATGAGCAAGGGCGACTTGAGAAAGGTACTGCCTTCGGAGCAGAGATTGGCGAGTTCAAGATTGGTACGCAGGATTGGCCGACTTATCGTCACGATGCAGCGCGAAGTGGTAATACTTCGACCAAGATTGGTGGCCAAGTTGAAACACGATGGCAAGCCGATTTGGGCGGACGATTGACGGCACCTGTCATCGCCGGCGGGTTGGTTTTTATCTCGCAAATTGACACACACACGGTGTATGCGCTCAAGGAGGCTACAGGTGACGAACAATGGAAGTTTACTGCTGGTGCTCGAGTCGATTCACCGCCAACCGTTGCCGACGGGAGAATCGTCTTTGGGGCGACCGATGGTTGGGTGTACTGCTTGAGGGCCAATGATGGAGCAATGATTTGGCGCTATCGAGCGGCTCCAATTGAACGGCGGACGATGGCCTACGAGCAGCTCGAATCTCTGTGGCCCGTGCATGGAAGCGTACTTATTCGTGATTCGGAGGTCTACTGCGTTGCAGGAAGGTCTAACTTCTTGGACGGCGGCCTGCGTTTGATTCGACTCAACTTGGCCGACGGTGCAAAGATTTCTGAGACAGTCATCGATGAGAAGAATCCTGACACTGGAAACAACTTGCAAGAGAAGCTGGAGATTCTGCAAATGCCGGTTGGCTTGCCCGACATCCTTTCTTTTGACGGCAAGCATGTCTTCATGAAATCGCAGAAGTTCGACTTAGAAGGTAACCGACTGGAGATCGGACCTAATTCGGGCGATTTTGCGACGCAGGCAAGCAAGCAGCGTGGAGAAGACGCACATATATTTGCACCCATGGGCTTCCTTGACGATACCTGGTTCCACCGTTCCTATTGGGTGATGGGGCAGAGTTTTGCTGGAGGGCACGGCGGCTACTACCAAGCGGGACGTTTTGCTCCCTCTGGGCGGCTGCTTGTCAAGGGTGATGGCTACGTTTTCGGCTATGGTCGCAAGCCAGAATATCTGCGTTGGACGACAACGCTGGAGCATCAGCTATTTGCGGCCGAGCCCAATCCGCCTGAGATTCCAGAAGGTTTCATCAAGCAAAAAGGCAAAGGTGGTGTGAGTGGCTCTTTTGCTCAGTTTCCGAAATCGCCGAGCCTCGATCCTACGGACAAACCCATCACGATCGAAGCTTGGATGACGGCCACGAAGCCAAATGGAGTGGTAGTGGCTCGTGGTGGTCCGACGCACGGTTTTGCCCTGAGTCTGAGGCAAGGCAAAGCGGTCTTCTCACTTCGTAGCGACTTCAAGTTGAGCGAGGTCACCGGCGGAAAGCGATTGATCGGCGGCTGGCATCATCTTGTCGGCGTGCTGACCGAGGAAAAGAAGATACGACTCTACGTGGACGGCAAACTGGTTGCTGAGGGAGCGGCAAACGGGATGATCCCAGCCGATCCAGCACAGGGGATGGAAGTTGGTGCCGACGAAGGTACGGCGGTCGGTGAGTATGCTTCACCGGCGACTCTATCAGGAATCGTCGACGAGCCGCGTCTGTACTTCCAGACTTTCTCCGACGAGGACATTGCCAAGCGTTTCGAAGACGGTTCGGAACTTGGCAATACCGCAGTCCTAGCAGCAAGCTTCGATGATGGAAGTGCTCGCGACCATTCGCTCAGCCGCAACAGCGGAACGGTCAAAGGCGCAAGAATCGTCGATGGAAAATTTGGCAAGGCACTGCAGTTTTCCCCTGGCAACAAGGGTGGAGGCAAGCCGGTCAACCAAGGCAACTCGCTCGTCAAGCCAAAGTGGACTCAGGATCTGCCGATCTACGTACGAGCCATGACGCTGTCAGGCTACCGACTG
>PKCQ01000027.1 GCA_002862265.1 Planctomycetaceae bacterium
GTGGAATTCAAGTTCTTCCTGATCTTGGAAGTAAGGGCTAACTGGAATAGGAATTCCAAGAGGCCCGAGATTGAAACCATTGGAAATGCCCACGCAACCAGTGCTGGTCACCATCCCTGCTGCGAGCATGACTCCAAGAATAATCTTGTGGTGTCTTAATGACATCGACCGATCCCTCGATTCGACCTGGGTTCTTGGGACTAAAGTTGGCTCAGTTGCCCACCCGGCATTGACGTGTTTGTCATCCAACTGCGTTCGACTCTGTTCTTACGCAGTGAATAATAGAGCACTCGCCCCGTAACTAAATGCATTTATCGTTGTTAAGGTGGGCAGAACTTGCGGGTATTTCGCGTTTTAGCATCGGAAAAGCGATTGCTGGTCAAACGTAAGCCCGCCTTGCTCTTGCTAGCATTTCGTTTTGGCGTGGGCGCATTCAGCCAAGGCGATTCTTCGGTATTGGCTTCTCTGTTGGCTTGCGAAGAGGTGATGCCTTGTCCTGAATTGCTACGTAAGTCTGAGACGCCGTTTGGGGGGATACGAGGCGGTGTTGGTTGGACGCCTCCGACACGAAACGTGTCGGCAGGATTCTGCCTGTGCAGCATTCCTTGATTCATTCGTCTGTTGTCGACGTTACATAATGCATAAAGATCTGCTCTTTTGGCAGGAACTCCTCCTTCTCGGAAGGGATTCACGACCTCAATTAAAGGTAGCTTGATGGCTCGACTGTTGGTTCTAGTTGTATTCCTAAGCATTTCAAGTTTGGTGATTGCAAAGGAAGCTCCGACATTTCGCGGGACAGGAGGTACTGGCGTTGCAAAGCAAATATTGCCAACAAGCTGGAGCGAGAAAGAAAATATCGCCTGGTCGGTCGAAGTCAGCGGTGGAGCCTGGTCTTCTCCGATCGTCGTGGGCGACAAGGTGTTTTTAACCAGCGCGGTATCGGACGAGTTCAAAAAACCGAAAGGATTTGGTGCCGGTGTTCAATCCATGGGTTCGTTCTTCGGCTCTCGCCCTCCGAAGAAGCCGATGAGTTTCGATGTGATTTGTTTGACACTCGAGGGCGGAGAGGAACTGTGGCGAACACAGGTTGTTTCGAAGACTCCCAAGTACAAGGTACATCCTTCCAATTCTTACGCGACCGAATCTCCCGCTTCGGATGGTAGTCACGTTTTCGTCTATTTCGCGGGAGTCGGCGAGGTAGCCTGTTTGGATATGGCAGGAGAAGTTGTTTGGCAACGTGATCTCGGTGCTTACAAGACGGGCAACGACTTCGGCACTGGATCTTCGCCAACGCTGCATGACGGCAAACTGTTTGTGCAATGTGATAACGAGCAGAAATCATTTGTCGTCGCTCTGGATGCCAAGTCCGGCGAAGAGATCTGGAAGCAAAAGCGAGAGGCTCGAACAAGTTGGAGTTCGCCAGTCATCTGGAAGAACAAAGCCCGAACAGAATTGATCGTCTGCGGTAGCAGCGGCGTGGTTTCCTACGCACCAGCTAGTGGTAATAAGAACTGGCATTTGCGTGGCACCGGCGGATCTTTCTCGGCGACTCCAGCTTCGGACTCCGAGCGTATCTACTTTGGTCAGAGTGGCCGAACTTCTCGGGGGCCGCTAGTGGCAGTAAATACGAACGCATCCGGCGATTTGGACATGGACTCCACGCCGGACCAAGGCCTCGCTTGGTCGCAGCGGTCGGCTGCTCCGGGGATGTGTTCTCCAGTTGCTGTGGATGGCCGTGTTTACGTGCTCAGTCGTGGTGTGCTATCTTGCCATGAGTCTGAAAGCGGTAAGGAGCTCTTCAAGAAACGCTTGAACGGTGCGAGCAGTGCCACCGCGTCGCTATGGGCTAGCCCAACACACGTCTATGCTCTAGGCGAGTCGGGCGATACGAATGTGATTGAAACCGGCGACAGCTTCAAACTTGCTAGCACGAATAGATTGCCAGGTCTCTACTGGTCGACGCCAGGTGTCTATGGCCAAACGATCCTGATCAGAGATGTTGATCGCCTCTTTTGCGTGCAGGAAGATTGATTTCGCGTAGTCCCTGATCGGCCGCAGGACACCAGCACCGGTTCTAGCTAGCGTGTTGTCTGGCATGCGGTTTCAGCTAGTGCAACGTCCAACTCGCGTTCAATTCCCGAACGGAGTCTCCACCTGGCTTTGCGATCGCCTCGCTTGCGAGTTTTGAACCTCGGAACTAGGATCGCCTCTAGTTATGGCTAGTTACATGCGAATTTCTGTCCTTGGGGAGCGTCAAGAGTAATACGAGTGGGGAAGGGGGGATCCATCCCTTCCCGGACGCATTACCTCCGACCCTCCCAAGCGCGGGAGGGTAATTTAGGAAAAGCCTAACTTCCAACCTAACGCTTGGAGTTGTAATTAGGGTTTAGCTCGATAGCTCCGTTGTATACAAGAATTCGGGTGCCTTGCGATGCTTGGAGAGCTGCTCGAACGCGTAAGCTAATTTCAAAAGCTTCGTTTCGCTCCACGCTCGGCCAAAGAAGAGAATACCGAGTGGAAGTCCTCGAAAGTAACCTGCTGGCATCGTTACGCTTGGGTAGCCCGCTATGGCCGCTGGGCTGGCAGAATAGTAACTTCCCCAGCTATCGCCGTTTACTAAATCGGTGAGACAAGGCAAGCCAAGTGTCGGGGCAACAAAACAATCTAACTCCAAGTCATCCATAACTTTGTCGATGCCTTCGGTCCGAGTAAGCCTAAGGCACCGAGCTCTTGCTTCGACGTACTCGTAGTCGGTCAGTGGGCCGCGTTTGACTGCGTTTACGAAAAACTCTTGACCAAAGTACTGGAGTTCGCGTTCTTGGTTTTGTTCGTTGAAGTCAATCAGGTCCTGCAAGGTCTTCATTGGCGAGTTAGGACCGAGTCGCCTGAGGTAAGCCGCCATATCGTGCTTTAGTTCATACTCGAGAACGGTTCCGCTGGCTTCCGCCGCTTCATCGGTCACAGCGAGTCTTTCCGTGTCGATCAACTCGGCGCCAGCTTCTTTGATGGCGTCTAGAGCATCGTGCATCAGGCCTTCGATTCCAGCGTGACTGCCGAAGAAATTGCGAGCGACGCCAACTTTCGCACCTTTCATTCCGCTTGCATCGAGTTGTTTCGGGTAGTCGGCCGCCCTGCCCAGGCCTGTCGATGTAATCTCATCTTGTGGATCAAATCCCGTGATGGCCGAGAGTACTGTTGCGGCGTCACGCACAGTTCGAGCCATCGGTCCTGCCGTGTCTTGGGAATGTGAGATCGGAATAATCCCGGTTCGACTCACTAAGCCAATAGTTGGCTTCACGCCGACCAAACTGCAGCAGGCGGAGGGACAAGTGATCGATCCGTTCGTTTCTGTTCCGATTGCTGCGGTCGCGAGGCTGGACGCAACCGCCACGCCAGAGCCAGAGCTAGAACCACAAGGATTCCGATCGAGAACGTAGGGATTATTGGTTTGTCCGCCACGGCCACTCCAGCCACTGGTGGAAGCTGTCGAGCGGATATTAGCCCATTCGCTCAGGTTTGTCTTACCGAGTAGCACTGCGCCGGCTTTGCGAAGTTTCTTCACGACGAAGGAATCCTCAGGCGGCTTAGGGGCATTCTCCAAGGCTAAAGAGCCCGCCGTGGTCTTCATCTTGTCGGCTGTGTCGAGGTTGTCTTTTACCAAGATAGGAATGCCATGCAGCGGCCCACGCGACTTGCCAGCAGATCGTTCAGCGTCGAGTTTCTCCGCGATCGTAAGGGCGTCCGGATTCGTTTCCAGCACGCTTCTGAGATGAGGGTCAATTTCAGCGATGCGTGCCAGGTACTTTTCCGTTAACGATTTCGAAGTGAATTCACCGGTCTCCAGCCCCGCTTGCAATCGCTCGATCGATAGCTCAGTGAGCTCGTAGGTCGTTTTCTCAACAGGCGATCTCGCAGGTTCCAATTTTGTTTGCGGAGCGGCTTGGGCTGCAGCCCTTGAGGCCAGTAAAGCGGAGGTTGCAGCGACACCTGCAGTGAGCGCTGTACGTCTATTGGCGTGAGGCAAAGGCTCGGACAATGGAGATACCGACATGAAGGCAAGAAGCAGAAAGAATGACAAACCGATTATATTGCAACGAAGCTACTTACATAGGGATGGATTCAGATTCGGTAGTTGATCTAGGAGATTCGTGATTTGGTAGGCTATAACGCTGGACGTTGGAGGCTGATGACTCAAGGGATTCGTGGTTTCGCGGCCGCTGAAAAGTATTGTTGCAATGAATTCTCTTCACGTAGGCGTGCAATCATGGATCATTCAGGACGGGAATTATCCCGACTTGCGCATTGGCGATTTATGCCACTTTGCTCTGGAGTTCTTCCCAAATAGCTGGGGGGAGTCGCAGGCCGCCTCGATAGCTTGCTCTCGTTCCGCTGGCTCTAATTATCAGGTTGCCGCTAGGCCGGTCTTTGTGACGCCCAGTGTGGTTGTTTTAGATTTCGGATGGCTGGCCTTCCGTCAAATCTCACCACCAAAGTGGATCAAAGCAGGTAAGTGCATCGAGGCGGATGTGCAGGTTGAAATCGATCCTTTTTTCTATAAAGAAGAGCTGCGTGTTATGGGAGGAATGCCTGAACTTCGCTACCACTTTCGAGTGCTAGGTATCGAGCTTGACACCACGCCATGGATATCGGCAGTCGATGCAGATGGTCGTACAGTCCAAGTACGCGATGAGTCACAGCGGTCTTATCTTCCCGTCGCCGAAACAGATGCTTGGTCAGACGATGATGGCAACGCACATTACATTCTTGAAGTCGAGCGAATCGATGGAGATGCAGTTGAAAACGGCTCTTCTTGATAAAGGCAATGACATCGGGAAAAATCTTAGAAAACGCAACTTCTATTTGGCTTATCGACCCCATGCGTAGCTGGATTCGTTCTTGGCCCCATCAGTAGTTCCACTACTGAAGACACCTGCGGGACCACTAATCCCGATGCCATCGAGTGAAGATACTTGTCGGATTGTCAACGAAAACGAGTTGTCAATTCTGCTATCTCCGAACTGGGAATGTCAAGGGAATGGTGGTTTGCACTTCAATTTAATCGTTCTTGTGCCGGAAACTCCCTTTCCCATGCGCTGTCTCGCTATGAAGTGTTTTTGTGAGCTGCTTGAAGCACCTGAACGATGGGCCATCTCTAAAACCGATTTTCAAGTTAGCGGTGCTTGGGAAGTTCTCGATAAACAACCACCCATTGAAATCGATGCACCCACCATGACGCACTACGACTTTGTTTTTCAGTCGAATGGTACCTGGTATGAAATCCACTACCGAGATGGCGAGACGCAAGTGTTTTTTGCGGAAGTTTGCCACGGGCTCGCCCATGTGGCTGCTTCGTTATCAGCTTGCATTTGGCCGACGGGCAACGGCAAATTTTGCTGCCGTCAAACATGAGCCGCAAAGACGAAAAAATGCGTCGGCGAGGCCTTATATCAATCATCCAATCGACGTGGCCGAGTAACTTTCTCACGTCGTCGGAGTTTCCGACGAAGAAATCCTCGTCGACGCACTTCTTCGCAACACTATCGAAGATACGAAGACTGCTCCCAACGAGATCGCGGACCTGTCTGCGACGGAGCACAGCCGATAAACTCCTCAATGTCAGAGGGCTCCAAGGACAACGGCTCAATCGGCTTGGGAAGATGGCCAGCACACCAGCTCACCAGGTGTACCGACCATGTGCGAGCGACGGCTCTCATGGCACTCGCTTCGAAACCGCGAGCAACGAGCTGAGTAATCGCCCTGGAACGATCGGAGTCCCAACCTCGAGTAGACTCTCGCTTCCAAAATGCAGCCAGTGCAACAACGACAGCAGCGGC
>PKCQ01000260.1 GCA_002862265.1 Planctomycetaceae bacterium
CCTTTTGCTGGAAAAGGATCCTCAATGTAAGACGCCGAACCGGTGGGATTGAGGGGGCATGCAGCCCAGGCGGCAAGATTGGGTGGCAGCGAGTCATGCACCCTATTGGTGCCCCTCAATGCTTGAGATGATCCTAACGCTCGGAGCGGCCAAGTACGAGCTGTACTTGTATCGATTGTCCTTCCCGGATGACGTTGAGCTGAACTGTTTGACCGGGTAGCTTGCTATCAACATATTCCAGCAGTTCGTCTGCCGTCTTGATTGCTTTACCATCGACTCCAACAATTAGATCAGCTTTCGAGGTTTCCAGTACACTCATCGCGTATTGAAATTGACCTTGCGTGTAATTTTTGGTCACGATTTGGAAGCCTTGCAGGCCAGCTTTTTCGGCTGGTCCGCCTGGTACGAGATCCACTACCAGCACGCCTTTGGCATTCTCGTAGACACGATTAATCCCAATGACCGGGTGTACTGCTTTTCCGTGCTCGATCAATTGAGGCGCAATACGCCCGATGGTGGATACTGGGATCGCGAAGCCGACTCCTGCGCTATCACCGTCACTGCTCATGATGGCGGTGTTCATGCCAATCAATCTTCCGCGCGTGTCGAAAAGTGGGCCTCCCGAGTTACCTTGATTGATCGAAGCATCGATTTGAATCAGTGAAAACATCGTGCGCCGTGTACGGGAGGGAATTTGTCGGTTGAGGCATGAGATCATACCGACGGACATGCTTCGCTCTAGACCGAATGGATTGCCGATCGCGTAGATTCGTTGCCCGACTCGCAGCTTGGCCGAGTCACCCCATTCGACGGGCACTAACTCCTTGGGCGAGGCCTTGATTTTCAAAATGGCAATGTCGGTCGCCGGATCCTGACCGACGACTTCCGCCGGGTAGCTTCGGCCGTTGTATAGTCCCACGTTGATTTCGCGAGCGCGTTCAATGACGTGATGATTGGTCAGAATCAGGCCGTCCTGATTAAGGATCGATCCGCTACCTCCTCCTTGCCGCTTTTGAACTTGTAGAAAGGAGTCCATTGCCACCGAAGTCGTCGAAATGTGCACAACTGAGCGGTTGCACTTGTCGTAAACAAGGATGTTGACGCGCTCTTCGGGTAGCAAGCCGTCCGGACCGAGCTCAGCCAGCGGATCGGCTCCAGACATTAGTAAGAAAGGTCGCTGTGCTTGCTCCGAGCCAACCAAGTTGCCCGGAATTTGCCTGATGTCCTGGGCTAGCAGTGTTGGAGCGAGTGAGCAGCATAAAAAAAATGCACGCAAACTCCCTAGATTCCTGATGTAAGAAAACTCCCCAATCCCAGTCATGGCGTCCTCCGTTACGAACTCTTCAGATCTCATCTTAGGAAAACACGGGCTCACTCCCAAGCCGAGTTTGAGCCATGTTTTTGCTTTTCTAAGTCAGTTTCACAGACAATGCAGCAACTAAAAAGGCAAATTGAATCCCCTTGCTGAGTTCGATTTCCAGGCTTGCCCGGATCAGTTCGCGACTATCGTCGCTGTTGTTCCATGCCCATGATCTATCAGGGGTCACCGAGGCTCTCGCTGGGATCAAAGCACGAATAGAAGCCCGCGCCGAAGGTGTGCAGCTCGTCGCCTACGAGAAAGTCTCTAATGCGAATCTCAGCAAAATATCGTTCGTCAAAGAAGGTCAAGTATCGATCGGACATTAGCCTGTCCTTGGATCACTAATAGAAGTCCTCGCCCGAATAGTGGAAGTGGTGGCTGCCCGATTTGGCCCAGCCAACCGTCTATCAAACGTCAGTACCTGGGTGTTTCGCTTAGATAAGAACCCAGCGATTCGGCTGCTGCAAGTAGCCGTTGAATTCTGCTGGATCATTCTTGCTACGCACAAGCTCCTGATTCCCTGAGTTGGTCATGCGGCCAGTTGATAACAAGCAAGTCATAGGAACTAGCACGGGTGCAGGAATAGATTTATCGAACTGGTCTTCTAATCTCTAAACTTTTCGAACAAACTTGTGCATATCAACTTTGCCATCGCTCACCAGCCGACGCCAGCAAAAGCAGAATACGTGGCAGACTACTTCACGTGCTTATTGAACCAATTCAGTGTTTCAGTGACCGCACTGGCCATGTCCCTTTCCAAGCCATGCCCTGATTTTTCGTAGACAATGTAGTTACTCTCGACGCCGGCTTTGTCCATTTTTTCGTGAATCCAACGACCTTGCTCCGGTGGCACGAGCGTATCTTTGCCACCGGAGATGATCAAGCATGGTGCATCGTCTTTGGTGACAAAGTTAAGAGGCGAGACGGCTTCGGCTTCTTTCTTTGACATGTCCAGTCCCGGGAACTGGCGGTATTGTCTGTCCAAATTGGGCGTACTCCAGATGTAGCCAGTCAAATCGCTCGGCGGAACCAAAGCCACGCCGGCGGCGATACGAGAGCTAGTTTGTGAGACGGAAGATTGCATTTGGCTGTCGCCGTCATCACCGGTTGTTGCTAACATCAAAGTCAGGTGACCACCTGCACTCATTCCAAACATTCCGATATGTTCGGGATCAATGCCGTAATCTTTTGCGTCGTGACGAATTGTTCGAATGGCGAGTCGCAAGTCTTCGACAGCCTCCTTGATGGAGTACTTAGGACTGCTCCCGTGGCGGATGGCGAAACCTTTGTAGCCCGCATTCAAGAATGGATTCAACAGGAACTTCGTTTGTTCCGGTGGAGCATACTTGGAGAACCAGCCGCCGCTGACGATGAAAACCACTGCCGAACCATTCGGCTTAACGCTTGGTTCGAAATAGTCGAAAGTCATCGCAAGGCCATCTTTGTGACCATAGATGACTTCACGCGTACTGGACTTCCTCGAGTCCTGCGCCTGAACGCCGGAAAATATACTCGGGGTGAAAACGAGTCCAAGCATGACTATTCTGAGAGCAAATTGGGGCATCGGTTGTTCTCTTTAAAGGCAAAGGCTTCGAAGTCCGCAACATTCCTGCGTTCGTTATCGGCCTAAACGGTCAGCTATCGAAATACAGATTGAATTCGTGCGGGTGAGGCCGCGAGTTGATTTGGTTGAGTTCGTATTCGCGTTTGAAGCGGATCCAGTTGACGAGCACTTCTTCGGTAAACACATCGCCACGAAGTAGGAAGTCGCTGTCTTGTTCCAGTGCTTCCAGAGCGGCATCTAGCGTGGCGGGAGTCTGACGAACTTCTTCGAGTAACTCAGGCGGAAGGTCATACAAGTCCTTCTCCATCGGATCGCCAGGATGCAACTTGTTTTGGATGCCGTCAATGGCTGCCATCATAATGGCGGCAAAAGCAAGATACGGATTGCAGCCGGGGTCCGGACAACGGAACTCAACCCTTTTTGCCTTCGGACTGGGACTTGCCATCGGAATTCGGCACGCTGCCGAGCGATTGCGCTGGGAATACGCCAAGTTGACGGGGGCCTCAAAACCAGGAATGAGTCGTTTGTAGGAGTTCGTAGTCGGATTCGTCAGCGCCAGCAGTGCCGGTGCATGCTTCAGGACTCCGCCGATTGCATGGAGTCCAATATCACTCAATCCCGCATAGCCTCCGCCAGCAAACAGTGGATCGCCTGATTTCCACAAAGAAAAGTGCACGTGCATGCCACTACCGTTGTCACCAATGATCGGCTTCGGCATAAAAGTCGCAGTTTTTCCATTCCGCCTAGCGACATTTTTGACGACGTATTTGAACGTCAGCAACTTATCGGCGATATCCACCAAGCTGCCGAAACGTATGTCAATCTCTGCTTGGCCCCCCGATGCAGCTTCGTGGTGGTGACATTCTACCTCTATGCCACAGTCGATTAGCTGTTGCATCATTTCGTTTCGTAAGCCAAAAGTCTGATCCAGCGGCGGCGTTGGAAAATAGCCTTCTTTGTAACGTATTTTGTGACCTAAGTTCGGCGAGCCTTGGAAGTCCGGTCTGCCGCGATTCCACTCGCCTTCTACTGAGTCGACTTGATAAAATCCTGAGTTCGCAGTTTGGTCAAACTGCACTTGGTCGAAGATAAAGAACTCCGCCTCGGGTCCAAAGAACGCCGTGTCCGCGATTCCGGTACTTACTAAGTAGTTTTCTGCGCGACGAGCAATATTGCGAGGGTCGCGAATGTACTCTTCACGGGTGATTGGATCTTGTATGGTACAGGTCAAAGCGAGCGTGCAGATGTTTTCGCAGAAGGGGTCAATCCACGCCGAAAGTGGAATAGGAATAAGCAGCATGTCCGATTCGTCGATCGACTGCCAGCAACGAATACTGGAACCGTCAAATCCAAAGCCTTCTTCGAATGCTGCCTCGGTGAGTTGCGAAATCGGCACCGTTGTATGATGCTGCCTTCCGAGAAAGTCGGTGAATCTCAGGTCGACGGCGCGAACATCTCGCTCGCGACAAAGAACTAAGACTTCTTGAGGCGACTCAGTTTTCTTGCGAAGTTCCATCCGTACTTATTCCTGTTTTTGTGATTCGAATTCTGTCGCTGTAATTCGTGCTGTGAGGTAACGGTTTGTGCTTCTGAGTAGCTGCCTCAACAAGCGAGAAGCTTGTGTCACTTTGGGCAGTGTATGAGGTGACTAGTGCTCGCCTGCTTTGCCAAATTGTTCTTGCGCACGCTGCCCGAAATGCTGGGCTGCACGATTTATGCTTTGACGCGTTTCCTCACTGCTCTTTCCAAAACTTGATCGAGCTGCTGCGATTACGGTCTCGCACTCGTTTACATCCATTTGAATCGAAGCTTCTAGTAGTCGTGACTCGTCCTCGGGGGGGATTGCGATGAAACCATGCTTGTCAGCATGAATCAATTGTCCAGGTTTGACCAGAGTCCCGAATGCCTTGAGTTCGCAGCCCCAGCGGACGGGTGTGCCGTGTGCATGGCCGACGCAAAGTCGCCGCGCCAACGCTTTGAAGCCTGCATTGGTCATCTCGTCCACGTCACGAATCGCCCCGTCGACGATGGCTCCGACGCAACCGAGTGAACGGTGAACATTCGCGTTGACTTCACCCCAAAAAGAACCAATCACCGCAGGCTTGTCCAAGTCCTGTACAACGACGATTTTGGGACCAGGCTGCTGAGCGACGTAGTCTCTGTATTCGGACCAGGCGGCGGGATTGCTGGTCTTGTGTTCCTGCTTACTGGGCTCGATCACTAGAGTTACCGCGTAGCCGACCATGGAGCCCATTTGCGGCATGAAGTCACGAGTTTCTTCCAGGTTCGTAACGGGGGCTGCGGCATCAAGTCCAGTGATTTGCTCCCAGCCGTTGTAGATGGTCGGTGTGTTCCAACGCTTCAGCTGAAGCAAAACGCTGTGAGGTAATCTGGTTGAAATGCTCTCGGACATCTAAAATAACTATCTCTTGCGAAAAAACTGGGCGGTATAACGGTTTGTTGATTTAGAGATTATAGCTATGGCTTCGAGTTGGGAAATCGTTGATGGCACGGCAAGATTCGCTTGGTCGGAGACCCATAGTGCAGAATTGACGCCGACTAAGCCGCATTTGCCACTGCGGATTTCGGCGGCAGACTCTGAGCCTTGGTTGGTGTTTTCTGTAGAGGCAAGGGGCGGCCATGGCCTGGCTGTCGAAGAGAGTTATGCGCGAAATCAGGACTTGATCACCCGCTTCGCTCAGTCGGACAAGGATACATTCGGATTCCAGTTGGATCATCGAGCTCTGCCTGGCACCCAACCCGAGGTGGTCGTGAGCCTGGAGCTGTGGTTAAGCATGCAAACTGCACACCTTGATTCGGAGCCCATAATTCAGGTCACCTGTGAAGGCCCTGAGTCGCAGGCTACTTGGCAACAACTCACGCACGAAGAGCTTGGGGTACGCCTG
>PKCQ01000257.1 GCA_002862265.1 Planctomycetaceae bacterium
CCTCAGCGATTAGCTCTTCGCGCTCTTCCTCGTTCAAAGGCATCGCGTTACCCGAAGCCCCCGTGGCAGGCACGATTTCATTAAGAACAGGTTCCAGGGACGCTTCATCTGAAGGGATAGCCTCAACCAATTCGGCTTCAACAGAGGGGATGTCTGCTAGTGGATCGCCATCTCCAGACTGCGCCGAATTCCGCTCGAAACTATCCATCCTGTGAGCCCATTAATGAATGCAGTGAAAAGGAACACCGAGTGCCGTGCAACAAAACCAGTGACTTGAAAACTCAGAATAAGAAAGCCAGCTAGTCGGAGAAGAGGTTCCGGGTAAAAAAGCGTACTAGAACGATAAAGGTACTTTCCATTCTAAGACGATTAGAGGTAATTCCAATGGAAGTGGGGGCAAAAATGCTCCGTAACCGTGAACAATTCGCGGAAACCACCCAATGCGTGGTTTGAAGGACGCGGCAAAGCGTTAAAAGAGCCTTTTCTGCCTTGGTGTTTGTTGATACCCTATCGGTTCCAATACGAGCTTGTCGCACCCCCCAGAAAGTGGTGGTAAGTGCCGGATTACACATAGAAGACGTACGCCTGTAATTTAGGAAAAATCAGATGTCTAAGCCACACCGCAAAGTTAAGAAGGCGAATCACGGTGCCCGCCCTGCGAACGCGAAAGTCCGGAAAGCCAAGCGAAAGAAGATTAAAACCTAGTTTCAACTGCATTTAGCGTCGAATTTGAGCGCAGCTGAAACGCGTTTTGCGCGGATTTGGATCCTATCCCTCTTCCCCTTTGCAAATCAATGACTCGCCCCTCTGTGGGGCAGCGTTCTCCAGGAGTGATGTAGTTGGCCGGTCGAGACTTAATCTTGGATCCTGCTACTCTCGATTTAAGCAATGTGATTGCCGATCAAGAGGAGATTCGGAAGTACAATCCGCAGAGATTCGAGATGGAGCAGTTGACAGCGATTGTTTACGAGGATCTCGAAAACCACGTTTGTGCTGGCTACAAAGATCTGGCCTACGATGAATTCTGGGTGCGTGGGCATATGCCTAACATGCCCTTGATGCCGGGGGTGGTGATGTTGGAAGCGGCTGCACAGATGTGCAGCTACTTCTCCCAAAAGCATGACTTGCTGGGGGCAGCGATGGTCGGATTTGGCGGGCTGGAAGATGTCCGTTTTCGAGATCCTGTCTTGCCCGGGGATCGACTCGTGCTCGTTTGTGGTATGACCAAGCTTCGTCGAGGACGAATTGTTGTGACTCGTTTTCAAGGTTTTGTGCGGGAGTCATTGGCTGTAGATGGCATCCTTAAGGGGATCCCTATCCCAGTTGACTTGGTGAATTCGCAACTAGGCAAGTCGGACGACGCTCCGTCAGATTCCTGAGCCCTTTACACGAACTGGTGTGCAAGATGAGTTTGCTTAGACGCGTCTTGATAATGGCTACGCTGTGGCTATGCCATGCCAGTACTACGATAGCTCGCCCTGGACACCCGATCTTTTCAAGAAACGCAGAAGCGACTTACATCCTTTTACATCCGAGCCATGCGTTTCCGTGGCTTCTCTTTTGTCTGCTTGGAGCCCTGGTGTTCTTTCGGCCGCTGCGCGACTTTGTTTCGTACGGATGCTTTCGCATCAAGCATTGCTTTGCTTCTTTGAGAGCCCAACGGTCGCTTTAGCACATCCTCCGGAGCATCGTCATGCCGGGTTCCGGAAGACAAATCTTGATTGCTGCCAACCCGAAATCGGGCGCAACGGAATCCGGTCCCAGAGTAACCGCTTTGAATGAGGGCATCTGCTCGAGCGGATATCAGTCGCAGGTAATCTACGACTTGCAAGAAATTGCTGCGCTCGCGCCAAAGCTTCATTCCGAAGGCCAGCTTCGCGCGGTGATTGCTGCAGGTGGTGATGGAACAGCTGATGCTTTGGCCAACCTTTTGCCGCATGATATTCCGCTGCAGCTTTTCCCTCTGGGGACTGAGAACCTGTTGGCTCGCTATCTGGGAATTAAAAGCGAGGTCGATCAGGCCATTGGAATTATTCAAACAGGCATATCGCGGCAAATTGATGTTGGCCAAGCAAATGACAAAGTCTTTCTGGTGATGGCCAGCATCGGATTCGATGCATTGGTTGTAAAGGAAATGGACGCCATTCGCAAAGGCCACATAAATCGTTGGTCTTACACAAGGCCAATTTTACGAGCGATTAGTAAGTATCGCTTTCCACAATTGAAATTTCAGGTTCGTGATTCCGAGAGCGAGGAATTTCGCGAGCTGGATTCTGCCGCCTGGGGATTCGTTTTTAATGTGCCGCGATACGCTGCCTCGCTGGAATTCTGCCCACAGTCGGACCCAGAGGATGGCTTGCTTGATCTCTGCCAGTTTTCGAAGGGCGGTCTGTTTTTCGGTACTGGCTACCTTACCCGACTGTTCTTTCGCGGACATCAATCGATGAAGGGTTTTTCTCACGCGAAGTTTAGTGAGATGAAGATCGAAGCAGTTGATGGCAGTGAAGTCCCCTTCCAAATCGATGGCGATCCAGGCGGGTTCTTGCCGCTACACATCAAGACACTCTCCAAACGTTTGACTTTATTGGTCCCAGGTTAGTCCAACTGAGTCCCTTCTATCTTGCTTTGGGCAGTGGACGGTCTGTCGGGATATGTAAAAGAAGGCAATCTGGCGGTAAGGCGACGATGAGTTTTCGTAATGCGGCTTGCTCGAAACAACCGCCACCGATGGCAAAGTGAGACTTTGGGAGTCTAGGCAATTCCATCTAACGACTTCATCTTCTTCTCCGTAGTCTTACTTTCGAATCTCGTCTTACTTCTTTGTTCTTTCTAGTCTTGTCTAAGGAACCTTGTTTTGTGGCATCTTGCGCGCACCGATCTAGAAAGTAGACAAATTGTCATCGGTTGGCCCGACGTTGAATGTCCGCTCAGCGGCCCGGATTGAATGATTGGAATTTGAAGCCGAGCCGCTTTTGCGACGCAAGTCTTTTTGCCAAATCCGCTACATACCGGAACGGAGTGCCTCCAAGTGGCGGCTGAAGTGATCTGCGAGTACTTCGGTGTAGGTGGCGGGGTTAGATTCGAGCACCGAGCGGATGGCGGGGCCAAGTTCAGGATCGGTCAGCGTCGAACCGAAAGTACAGTGCAAAATCTGGCGACCTGGTTCTGTAAATCCAACTCCTTGAGGAACGTCAGCCCAACATTCGAGATAGGTTTTCTCAAGTTGAGCTGCATCCAGACCGCTATCGTCTGGCACACAATTGTTAGTAGCCGAGACGTGATATGTCGCTTTATCCACGTCGTAGCGAGAGCGGCCGAACTGAACGACCTTTCGGAACAAGGCTTCGTCATGTCTAGCGACGACCCGAAGTGCTTCGAGATAACTGGTTCCGGCCGTTTTGACGTGGAACTTGCCTTTCGTCGCACGTGCCAAGGCGGCGTACATCGAGATTTTATCGGAGCCCGAATGCAAACTGAGCTTGTAGGGGCCAAGCATCTCGGCTACCGCAGCATGATCATTCAAAGATGCCTCGAGAGCGTCGACATCGCCCTTGTAGTCTACGCCCTTTTCCAACTCTCCGATAAAACGCGGTGCTAGACTGACCAGTTTCATGCCCCCTTGAATGCACTGATCCGCAATGATGTAGTGCTCGGCCAAGGTGGTGGGTTGATCCGTCTCGTCAACGGAAAGTTCAATCTCGTAGTCTTGCCCAGCCGCTTCATTGACGCTTTTGATGTGATTGCCCAGATCCAATGCACGTGCAATGGCAGGACCGTACTTCACCGCCGCTCGCATGCAGGCTTCTTCATTGAGTTCAATCTTCGTGCCGCTCGGCAAGCCGAGTGACTTTCCAAGGTAGCCTTCATACCATAAAGCGGTGTCCTTCGTGGAAGCAAATTTTTCACGCAATGTTGCTGCGTCGTAGTCATCCGCCTTTTGGTCGACGTCATCGGAAGGGTCGATAGTGAAGAAAGTGAAACCTTCAGCTGCGGTGATGTTCACGTCATCGGGTGTTTTTAAATGATCTGCATCCGCACCGATGCGAGCGGTCCAACCGGCTGCTCGAGCACCGTTCATTGCGTCATGCATGACTTCGGTAGCTGTACGTTGCGTCCGTGTCATTTCACGGATTGACTGCTGCGGGAAAATCGGCTCGATTGAGCCACCGCTTCGCTTCATCGCTTCGACATGTCCTGGCGTGGCGAGGCCAATGCGATCGCCAAAACCAAAGCTGGGTGCCATGCCGAGTGTTTCACACTTATTTGTCATCGTTGTTTCCAAGGGTTGATTGGGGTGTTGGAGCTAGAGAACTCACTCTCCCGCGTGTGGGAGGCGCGGAGCTTTATGCTACGGCGAGGGCCTCGCCGGCCCTGATCGGCCAACTCTCCCAGAGGGAAGAGTGATGTCCGATCCGACGAACGGCAGACCTAGCTAAAAAAATGCTTAAAAGTCTCGATCGTCTTCTCGGCCGCAGTTTGCGAATCGGGAATCGGGAATGCTTCGGCAGACAAGAAGCCATCGTAGCCCGACTCCTTGATGGCGGCCGAGATTGGAGCGTAGTCCATGTGCCCCAGTCCGGTGGCTTGGCGATTGGAATCCACAAAGTGAATGTGTCCGATGTACCCGGCTCCGATTCGAATCGCGTCTGCCAAGTTGGCTTCTTCGATGTTCATATGGAACAGGTCGGCGAGCAGTTTCACGTTCTGCGTGTCGAGCGTTTTGAGGTACTCGACTCCGTCGGCAACCGTTTTGAGCAAGTTGGTCTCATAACGATTGAGAGGTTCGTAGATCAAGCACACACCGTGCTTCTCGGCGTAAGGCCCTAATTCGTTCAACGCTTCGGCAAGTAATTCGAGAGCCGCGTCACGACTCAAGTCGCCGCCCCATTTTCCTTGCATGGAACCGATGATGGCTGGCGCGCCGAAGGGACCGCCGAAATCGATCATCGACTTGACAAAATCACGAGCTGCGGAGCGTTTTCCTGCATCTGGGTCTGTCAGGCTCAAGCCGTGCTTGACCATCCCGGCGCCAGTACCTACCGCTGCGACAGACAAAGAGTGCTGCTCGATCAGGCTCTTGAGCTCATCAGGATTCACAGCGTCTGGACCGGGGGCAAAAATCTCCACAGCGTCGAAGCCGAGGCCGGCTGAACGCTCGAAGGCATCAGCTAGTCCGTCCCAGAATACAAATGGGCCACCACGAGCCTCTTCGACCAAGCTCACGGTGATTGCAGAGCGAATCATGGGTTTCCAATCGTCAGAGTCGAGAATGTGAAGCGGATAATTTTAAAGCTCAATGACGGCTTTGATAACACCTGACTCGGGCTTTGTGAAAGTTTCAAATTCCTCGATCACTGAATCGAAATTGGTTCTATGAGTGATCCAAGGATCGGTGTTGATGGTTCCGTCTTCGATCAAAGAAATTATCCTCGTGAAGTCGGCTGGTAAAGCATTACGCGAAGCCTTGAGCGTGATCTCAGGCTTGTGCAAAGCCGTGTGAAAGAAGGAAACTTCCTGAGTGGTGATACCCACATAGACCAACGCACCTGTATGAGCAACGAATTGCATCGCTGCCGCCATCGACTTGTTGCTACCAGTGGCGTCTGTTACCACAAAGTACTTATCACCCCCGGTAATCTCCAAGGCTTGCTCAAGCTCCGAGCCGTCACCTTTGAATTGAATCGTGTGCGGTACTCCGTAGACTTCGCGGCAGAAATCCAGCCGAGACTGAACCATGTCCATTACAGTGATGTTTGCCCCAGTAAGTCGCGTGAATTCAAGCGTTGCAAGTCCGATTGGTCCGGCACCAATCACCAGAACATGGTCC
>PKCQ01000089.1 GCA_002862265.1 Planctomycetaceae bacterium
CCTTCTGGATCTTCTTGGCCGAAGGCCTTCATCATATCAATGATATATTCTTGAAGATTCTTCCGCGCTTTCTTGTAAACGGCAGTGTCTTCCAGGTAGTAATCTCGATCGGGAAGCGTAATGCCAGTGTGCGTGAAGTAGACCGCGTATTGAGTACTCTTGCGCAAGTCTGGCTGGATGTAACCGGCGAAGGGACCAAAGATTCCAGTGCGAGCCATCTTGGCCGCCATCTTGGCCATGCTTTTGGAGTCTTTTACCGCCTTGATATCAGCCAACATCGGCTCGACAGGCTTCGTGCCGAGTTTGTTGCGGAGCTCAACGTTGGTAAGGCTCTTGAAGAAATCGCCGACTTTCTGGGCGTTAGAGCCTTCCTCTGCATCGGAGGCAGCTGCGGTTTCGATGATTGCTCGAATATTGGATTTCACTTCGTCGTCGATCACTGAGAATGAACCCCAGTTAGACTGATCCGAAGGAATCTCGATATTCTTTAGCCAACCTTCGTTGACGTAAGAGTAAAAGTCATCCTGCGGCGCGAGTTCTTTGCTGACGTACTCCAGCTCAACACCACTAACCAATTTGGCATCTTGAGCCAAAGTGATGGAGCTAATCGCCAACACGGCGACTAGAGACAATAGTCTCTTCATTTGTTTTCCGTCCTTTGAGTAAGTTGTCCGGCGAAGTCAATGAATATCGTTATCGCCAGCGCGTCGCGCCCACGATTTCTGTACTGGGACTCGCCAGAATTCCTTCACCAAAAATTCCTCAGGCAGTCCCTCGGGCCAAGCCTACAGCTCCGAGTACGACTTTGGTAACCAGTCGCTTTTGTGGATCTTGCTGACAGTACCTTTGTATTTTTCAACGGCTTTCAAGACTTGCCAATCCGGATGCACGCGAAATTTGCTCCAACCTTCCTTGCGAGCTGCATCGTTGTCGTACACTGTCATATAAGTCAAATTTGGAGTCTTATCGCCGATGAGAGCTTGTCCAAAGAACACAGGAGTAATTCCGCAGTCGAGAAAGATCGGCACCTCACCAGCATTGAACATCTCGACTTTGAGATTTCCGAAGTTCTCCGTAGGGCTCTCGTAGATGCGAAGCTCGAAAAGACGATCGCTGCCTGACTTCTGCTGCTCAGGTACTTTCAATTTGGGCCAGCAATCAAATGCTTCCAGTAACTCGCTTTGGATTCGCTTGACCAACGGCTGCTTGGCGGGCGTTGCGAGATAATCCTTCGCGGCGGCGAGATAGTCCTCGTCCTTGGTAAGTTCCTTGTTTGCCGAAGTCACCGCCTCAACGTTCGGGCCAGCGATGAGCAAAAGCACTTGGACCGAACCATCTTCTGCTGGTGCGGCTTGATCGAGCGCTCCAATTGGGCCCAAACCTTGTCGAGTCAATGCCGGAATCAATGCCTTCTTCAGGTACTGATCGAGCTTCGCTTCTGCAGCTTGATCGACCAAGGTGTAAGTGCGAACTTCGATCGTTTGCTTCTTCTGAGCAAGTGCTGGCGTACATGTGAGTGCGAGCAAGCTGCATGCCAGCCAAGTCAACGAGCGTCTCATTTTGGTTTCCTCGGAGAGAGTCGTATGGAGTCGGAGCAGTCCCGACGACAGATGGCTGCTATGATACACGCTCCCCCACTTCGTCCCTTGCCCTACAGCCATCTGTGAAATGGTTCATGCGGCGTCTGCGGCGGATCGATATAAGATCGGCCGATCTACATCATCAACACTACAATGCCAGCAAAGCGTCCCAAAACGAGGAAGAAACAGGAGGCTTCGAAGCGGTCTACTCGAGCGTCTTGGCGTGACAGACTGTACCACATCATCTTTGAAGCAGACACCCGCTCGGGCCAGATTTTCGACATCATCCTGCTTGTTGCCATCTTGCTGAGTATCACCACGATCAGCCTCGAGACAGTCGAGTACTTCGAGAAAAATGATAGCTGGCGTCTCGCGCTGACTCGCGTCGAATGGGTACTGACAATCCTATTTACCGCCGAGTACGTGGCCCGCTTGATTTGCGTAGAGAAACCTCTGCGGTACGCATTTAGTTTTTTTGGCATCATCGATCTGATTGCGTGCTTGCCGATGTACCTCACACTATTTAGCCTGCAGCCGCAATCCTTGATGATCTTCCGAGCAGTTCGTCTGCTTCGTGTTTTCCGCGTTCTGAAAATGATGCGGATGCTCAAAGAAGCTCATACCTTGCGCGAAGCCGTCTGGCGCGCCCGAGACAAGATCCTCGTGTTTATCGCAAGCGTACTGGTCGCTGTCACGATCAGCGGGACATTGATGTACCAGATTGAGCACAGTGTCAACAAAGAGTTTTCCTCGATTCCAGCAGGCATGTACTGGGCGATCGTCACCATCACCACGGTAGGCTATGGCGACATCAAGCCTATCACCGCGCTGGGACAATTTCTTTCATCGGTGGTGATCTTACTTGGATACAGCCTGATCATTGTGCCAAGTAGCTTTGTAATCGCCGAGATTGCCGACGGACGGAATCGCGATTTAAACGCTCGTGCTTGCCCGCACTGTCTGCGCGAAGGCCACTCATCCGATGCCGCATTCTGCGACATGTGCGGCGAACGTCTCCTGGGCGAAAGCAACCCTTCCCATTGAACTATTTCGCTCGCCTGACCCCAGCCTTTAGAATCACAAAAGGTCTTCTCGTCCAAGGGTTGCGAAAGCGACGAATAACAAGCTAGAAACTGCGGTCGCCAGAATCAAAATATGCGTTTTCCAAGGCACCAATGTGGGAACGCTGTTCTCTACAGTATCCTCTGAGTCAGGACTTGAAGCGTCTTTTATACAAGATTACGCGAGAATCTCCTTCACTACATTCCCGTGCACGTCGGTCAAGCGATAGTCTCGACCTTGAAAGCGATAAGTCAACTTTTCGTGGTTGATTCCAAGACAATGCAGAATCGTGGCGTGAAAGTCGTGGACATGCACCGGATTCTCGGCGATGTTGTAGCAAAAGTCATCGGTCTGGCCAAAACTGAACCCCGGCTTGATACCGCCACCTGCAATCCAAACCGAAAAGCAGCGCGGATGATGATCCCGGCCGAAGGTTGCTGGCTTGCCTTGTGAGTAAACAGTGCGCCCGAATTCGCCGCCCCAAATGACAAGCGTGTCGTCGAGCATATTTCGCTGCTTGAGATCTGAGATCAATGCCGCCGAGCCTTGATCCGTTTCCTTGGCGACCGTTGGCAAGTACTTCTGTACGTTACTGTGGTGATCCCAGCCACGGTGGAATAGCTGAATGAATCGCACACCGCGTTCGGCCAAGCGTCTGGCCATCAAACAGTTTGCCGCGTGGGTGCCCGTTTTTTTTGCGTCTTCACCATAGAGCTTAAAAGTGCTTTCGGGTTCGTCGCTGGTGTCCGCCAGCTCCGGAACAGAAGTTTGCATGCGATAAGCCATCTCGTACTGGGCGATTCGCGAATTAATCTCAGGATCACCGACTTCGCAATACCGTAACTCGTTTAGCTTGGCAAGCTTGTCCAACAATAGCCTTCGATCCGTCTGATCAGCTCCAGAGGGATCACTCAAGTAGAGTACCGGATCACCCTGACTCCGGAACTTCACGCCTTGGTACTTCGAGGGCAAAAAACCGCTGCCCCATAAGCGATCGTAAAGCGGTTGAGCTTGATGGAAAGTATTCTTTGAAAGCAGCACCACAAACGAAGGAAGGTTCTCCGTCTCGCTTCCCAATCCGTAGCTGAGCCAAGCACCAATACTGGGACGACCAGGCTGCTGATGCCCGGACTGAAAGAAAGTCACCGCTGGGTCGTGATTGATCGCCTCTGTATACATGGACTTAACGACACAGATGTCGTCCGCCACTTTCGCCAAGTGCGGCATCAACTCACTCATCCATTGTCCGGACTCGCCATGCTGAGCAAACTTGTAAGGCGACTTGACTATCGGAAAGTTTTTTTGCCCAGCAGTCATTCCGGTTAACCGCTGTCCACCGCGCACGCTGTCTGGCAACTCTTGCCCGTGAAGCTCCTCTAAGCTCGGCTTGTAGTCCAGCAAATCGACTTGCGAAGGCGCACCAGACTGAAGCAAGTAAATGACTCGTTTTACTTTTGGTGCAAAATGCGGAAGTCCTGGCAAGCCGGTTTGTCCAGCTGGATCAGTAGCTGCGGTAGATTCGCGATTTAGCAGCGACGCTAGTGCGGCAACTCCGATGCCGGTGCTCGTTCTGCTAAAGAACTGCCGGCGATTCTCACTCAGTTTGCTGTCTAAAATTGGATCGGTCATCGCTAGTTTTTCGTCATCGCTTCATCGAGGTTGAGTAGCAAGCGACAAGCACTCGTCCACGCGGCTAGTTCCGCCAAGTGCGCTTGCCCTGCTTCCATTTTTGATTCGCCAATGTTTAGTAGCCCTTGAGCAGCCTCTTCATCCTTAGAAAATTTTTCAAGCTGTTGTTCGTAGATTTCGCGGACAAGCCTCGTCTCTTGCACGGAGGGGATTCGTGATGTTACCAATCGAAATCCAAGTTCAATTCGATCTTCGGCTGAATCACCTCCTTCACGAATCAAACGCACCGCTAGATGCCGCGCTGCCTCGACGAATTGTGGCCCATTCAAGAGCAGTAGTGATTGGAGCGGCGTGTTGGTTCGCGATCGAGCAACCGTACAGAACTCGCGCGTCGGCGCGTCGAGCGTGACAAGCATCGGCGAGGGTACTGTTCGCTTCCAGAACGTGTACAGGCTCCGCCGATAGAGATCATTGCCATTGCCCGCCTGGTAAGCTTTGGAATAGCCGGGGCGATTGTTAAGTTCCATCCACAGGCCATCTGGCTGATAAGGATAAACACTCTTCCCGCCAAGCTGCCTGACTAGTGATCCGCTGACCGCCAAAGCACTATCGCGGATCTCCTCGGCACTCAAGCGAAAGCGTGGACCGCGGGCTAAATTGCGATTCTCAGGATCATCCTCGTAGGCGACTTGGCCAGCATGCGACGATTGCCGGTATGTCGCGGACATCAAAATGAGCTTCTGGATTTCCTTCACGTTCCAGCCATTCGCCACAAACTCATCCGCCAGCCAATCCAACAGCTCAGGGTGCGTGGGCGTCCCGCCTCGGGTGCCGAAGTCGGATGGCGTATTGACCAATCCCACCCCAAAGTGTCCTTGCCACACCCGATTCACGATGACACGGGCAGTGAGGGGGTGTTCGGGATGCAACATCCACGACGCAAGATCAAGCCGGCCGGAGTTTGACTTGATGGGCGGGGCCGGCACCAAGTGGTCGCTGACTTGCAGAAAACCTCGGGGGATTTCTTCTCCGATCAGTTGGGTGTGGTCGCCCCGGGCGTGCAGCTTGACCGAACGAATCTCTGACTCGTCTCTCACTGAAATTGTGTTGGGGGCAAGAGGTGCTTCTTTGGCCTCAAGTTGTGCGAGGTTTTCTTTAGCCCCTTCCCACGCTTCGAAATCACCTTCGTCTGCTCCAGTTCGTTCTTGGTCGGTGGGTGCGAATGGACCATCCACCAGCCACCGAGGCTGCGCGTCTTCTTGATCGGGTTTTGCGCCGGCCTCAGAAGCCTTGCGGTGTTTGGCCAAGATGGCCTCCACTTCGACTTGGGTGGCGTTTGGATCTTGGATCCACTCTGGAGTGAAGGCAAGGTGTTCATGCAGCCGCCTGACAAACCCGATGGGCAGATCGATGGACTCGGCCGCCGCATCGAGTTGATTGACGGTCTCTTGTTTTGGGGTCGTGCGTCTGAGGGCAATGCGGTCGATGTGGGGGAAGCTGACCGGTCGTTCCATACGGATGGTCACTGAACCGGCGGGCCATTCTCCG
>PKCQ01000537.1 GCA_002862265.1 Planctomycetaceae bacterium
TGTACGTACTTAAGAATTCACACCCCGGTGCTAATCAGGCTCCGGGGTTTTTTTGTTTTAGATTAGCGTACGACGCGCAGATTCACACTGAACGACGCCAGCACTCATGACTAAGTATCAACCTTTTCCGATGATCGATCTTCCGGATCGTACTTGGCCTTCGAATACTTTGGAGCGTCCTCCAATCTGGTGTTCGGTGGACCTGCGGGATGGCAATCAAGCTCTCATAAACCCTATGGGAACGGCCAAGAAGCTCAAGATGTTCCAGGCTCTAGTAGAAATTGGCTTCAAGGAAATTGAAGTCGGCTTTCCGGCGGCATCCGAGACGGATTTCAGCTTTCTGCGTCAATTGATTGACGAGAATCTGATCCCAGATGACGTCGTCATCCAAGTACTGACTCAGGCTCGGCAGCCATTGATCGAGCGCACGTTTGAAGCCATCCAGGGTGCGAAGCAAAGTATTGTTCACTTGTACAATTCGACTTCGACCCTGCAAAGACGCGTCGTTTTTCGGGCCGAAAAACCCGAGATAACTAAAATTGCGGCGGAGGGCGCTCAGATCATCAAGGACTTGGCGGTTCAAGTGCAAGATTCCGTGGTCCGCTACCAGTATTCGCCTGAGAGCTTTACCGGGACCGAGCTCAACTACGCAGTCGAGATCTGCGAAGCGGTTTGCGAAGTCTGGGAGCCCACAAAAGAAAACAAGACCATCATCAATTTACCTTCGACTGTCGAGCTTGCCCCGCCCAATGTCTACGCGGATCAAATCGAGCTCTTCTGTCGCAAGTTTCGGCATCGTGACGAGTGCATCATCTCCTTGCACACTCACAACGATCGTGGAACTGGCCTCGCCTCTTCGGAGCTTGGCATGATGGCTGGGGCAGACCGCGTTGAAGGAACATTGTTCGGCAACGGCGAGCGAACTGGTAATCTCGACATCGTGACGATGGCTTTAAATTACTTCACGCAAGGTATCGATTCTGGCCTGGATTTCTCTAATATCAAAGAGATTCGTCAGATGGCCGAGTACTGCACAGAACTCAAGGTGCCTGAACGTCAACCCTATTCGGGGGACCTCGTCTTCACTGCTTTCTCTGGCTCGCACCAGGATGCGATCAAGAAAGGCTTCGAGGCGATGAAGGCGACTGGTCAGGAACTCTTCGAAGTTCCTTATCTGACGGTCGATCCTGCGGACATAGGTCGCCAGTACGATCCCGTGATTCGAGTGAATTCTCAGTCTGGAAAAGGCGGTATTGCATTCTTGGTCGAGAGTGAACTTGGCTTTCGACTTCCACGACAGCTGCAGATTTCATTCAGTAAATTGGTGCAAGAAGTTACGGACAAAAGCGGCAAGGAGATGTCTGCAGTGGAAATCGCCAATTTCTTCACGAATACGTATCTGGAGCCGCAGGGGACTTTAGCATACTTGTCCCACACACCTGTTGCTAGCGCCGACAATAGCAGCCTTGAGCGATTTGAATTCGTCGTGCGATGGGAATCCAAGAGTGAGATCATCTTAGGTGAAGGCACTGGACCACTCGATGCCTTTGTCAATGCAATCGGCGAAACGTTTGAGATCGCCTGCGATGTCAAGGACTACTCCGAGCACTCGCTGGAGTCGGGTAGTGATAGCTATGCAGCGGCCTATGTGCTAATCAGTTCCGAAGGTAGAGAAGTCTACGGAGTTGGCAAGCACCAATCTATTGTTAAGGCATCTATCGGCGGAGTTGTTTCTGCCATCAATCGCAGCATGGCCAAAGTAGCCGAAGTTCAGGGCGGGTAACTAAGTCCTGTGTGAATTAGCCTCACAAGGGTTTACGAGACTTAGCGACCTGCACTTTCTCGTAAAACGCACTCTGCTATGCACAGGTTGACTATTAAAATGCCATGCTGGCACATGACACGCTGACTGTATTAGGGCAAGCCGGCGCCTGGAGCGAGGCACTAACGAATTGTTGCATTCAGATTGACGGCTCAGAGCCAAGGAGGGGTTCCCATTCAGGCCGCTAGTTGTCATCCGCGTCGAGCATTTGCTTGAGTTCTCCGAGCTGGTTCTTGAGGCTGTCTTCTTGGGCTCGAAGATCGCGTTCCCAGTCTTCGAATTCGTAGTTTAGGGAAAGGTCCGAGCTGGGGACTTCGCCCAGAACCCACCCCAGTGCCAGCAGCTTACCCACTTGCATTCCAAACTTAAAAGTATCAGCACGTTCGGCTGCTGTATTGACGTTGTCGAGAAGTTCAAAAATGCGGCGGATTTCTTCCGCCGATCGTGGTTGTTGGCTCATGAATCTGGTCGCGAAGACGAGTAGAAAAGGGAGATGCTAAAGCTGGACGAATTCTATTATTTGCTTTCAGCGAGAACTTTGGCAACAATTTCAGAGTTGAAATCGAGATTCGTCGACACCTTTTGGACGTCGTCGTGGTCTTCCAGGGCTTCTAGCAGCTTTAGGACTGTACGAACTGCTGATTCCTCGACGTTAACAGTTGTTTGCGGAAGGCGGATGACTTCGTTGACGGTCATGTTCACTTGTGCCGATTCGAAGGCCTGGGCGACATCGGTTAATTGCTCCGGCGCGGTAAAGATCTCAACGCGATCATCATAGGATTGAACGTCCTGCGCTTCTGCCTCCATGGCGATTTCGACGGCCCTCTCTTCTTCGCAATCTTCCAAGGCGATGGCGATGAGGCCTTTTCGTTCAAAGTTGTAGGCGACGCAACCCGTGCTGCCCAGGCTCCCTTTGTGCACATCGAAGATTCTGCGAATCTCAGGCGCGGTCCGATTGCGATTGTCAGTCATGATTTCGCACATGACTGCCACGCCTTCGGGGCCGTAGCCTTCATAGAGGATTTCTTCGACGTTTTCGCCGTCAATTTCGCCAGTGCCCTTTTTGATCGCCCGCTCGATATTGTCTTTGGGCAGACTGACGGCTTTAGCTTCTTGGATCGCGGCTCGTAAGCGAATGTTTGCATCGGGATCACCACCGCCCATCTTAGCAGCCACGATGATGGCCTTGGAGAGCTTAGACCACAACTTGCTGCGTTTTGCATCGACAGCAGCTTTTTTGTGTTTGATGCCGGCCCAGTGGGAATGCCCCGCCATCTCTTTCTCTCCGAGAGATTTCGGTCAGATCAATGTGAAGAAGTCTATCGTGGCTTCTTCTTGGTAGCTGACTTTTTCGAAGTAGCCTTTTTCGCTGCTGGTTTTTTGGAAGCCTTTTTCACAGCAGTTTTTTTCACAGCAGTTTTTTTCACAGCAGTTTTTTTCACAGCAGTTTTTTTCACCGCCGCTTTTTTCACCGCCGCTTTTTTCACAGCAGTTTTTTTCACAGCAGTTTTTTTCACAGCAGTTTTTTTGGGTGCCGCGGCCTTCTTGGTAGCTGCCTTTTTAGGCTCTGCTTTCTTAGCTGCAGGTTTTTCCGCAGTTTCCTTTTTCTTTGCAGACTTCTTAACTGGTTTTGGCTTAGGCTTCTTCTCTACAGCTCCAGCTTCCTTCATGATCGCCTTCGTCTGCTTCGCACCTGGCGATTCGGCATGGGCGATCGCTAACTGGTGAAGGCATGAACCGAACGCGGTACCTTTCGTTTTCGCCACCGTGCGTTCCAGGCCTGGTGCCAATCCTTTGGCGGCTTCCGCTTCCGAAACAATCTCGCAGGCCAGCAGGACTTGCATGACCGAGGAGCTAACAGGAATGGAGTGACCGCCGAGCGCGTTTTGAACGACGTAGCTGAGTACAAACTTTGTCATGCCTTTGAGCTTCTCGAGCTCTTGCAAGGCTTTACCCTGGTTCATCTTGGTCATATCGTCGATCTCGAAGCTGTATCGACTTTCGAACAAGGACTGCAGGTTTTGCTTCACACGCACTGCCGCCGCAAGCGGATCCGGCAGGCTTTGCAGTGATTCGCCAAGTTCTGTTACGGTGGTGACACGGATTTCGTTCCAGTCGAAAAAGGACTCACGCAAGCGATGAAATGCTTCGTCAGCCTGTTCGTACTTGGCGTCTTCCAAGCAGCATGCGTAGACCAAGTGCTCAAGAACATTGCGGTCTTCGGAAGCTGGAACCGGCGTAAAGTGCTTGGTCACCACTTTATGTAAGAGCTGGATGCGATCGCCGCGATTTTTAGTGCTCATTATCGATTGGGTCTGTTTTCTAGGTTTGTACTAGCTGTAAATCAAGGTTGTGCGTCCGAAAGTGTTACGTAGAGTCGGGCGGAGTTGGTGAATCTCTACGAGCATTTATCTTCGTCGGATTCGGCATTGGTAGCTGCTTCGGCATTTTCAATACTGTCTGCCTGGGCAGCTAGCTCTGCTTCGCGTTGTTTTCTTTCATTGGCGATTTCTTGCAAGATCTTGCCAACTTGTAGACTCTTCTTGACACCATTATCGATTTCAAAAGTCAAGCGAGGTGTGTAGCGGGTCTCAATTCGCTTGGCGACTTTGGACTGCAGGAAGCCCGCGGAGTTTTGCAAGCCACGCAAGCAGAGTTGTTGTCGCCCTTCGTCGCCCATGATGGAAACAAACACGGTGGCCGTGCGCATGTCTGGTGCGACTTCGACGCTGGTTACGGTGACATTTTCTACTCGCGGATCGCGAATTTCAGTCAGGATAGCCATGCTGACGACTTCGCGAATCGCTTCCGCCGCCTTGAGCATTCTTCGACTTGCCATGGGGTTTCTCTCGGAAGGCGTGAATCTAGTCCAGCGTTCGGGCGATTTCTTCGATGCGATACGCTTCCAAGACGTCGTCCTGCTTCAAGTCATTGAAGCCAGCTAGTTTGATACCGCATTCCATGCCCCGTGGCACTTCCTTGACATCTTCCTTGTGACGCTTGAGCGAGTCCAATCCGTAGTCGCCGATGGTGCGACCGTCACGGTTGACTCGAATTCGGCAACCACGTTCGATTTGACCTTGAGCAACGTAGCAACCGGCAACAGCCCCCACTCGGGTGATGTTGAAGACTGTCTTGACCAAGGCTCGACCGAGTTCGACCACGCGCTCTTCCGGTCGCAAGCGACCTTCAACGATGGCTTTGATGTCCTCGGCCAACTTGTAGATGATGTCGTATCGCCGGATCTCGACAGACTTATCATCAGCCAAGGAGCGTGCGTTTTCATCCGGGATGACATTGAAGCCAACGATGACGGCGCCAGAGGCGCTCGCCAAAGTTACGTCAGCAACAGTGATACCACCGACACTCTTTTGAAGAGCTCGAATTTCGACTTCCGGGTGATCCAGCTTGCCGAGTTCTTTCTCGATCGCTTCGAGACTTCCGCGGGCGTCTGCACGAATGATCAAGTTCAGCTCGACCTTCTCTTCGACCTTACCTAGCGTGCCGTCTTGCAGTTGCTGTTGGAAGTCGATGAAGGAGACCTTCGGCGAGCTTCCAGATAGTGACTCGGCGCGACTGACATCCGAACGCGACTCGGCAAGTTCACGAGCTTGAGCGATGTCTTCGAGTACGTAGAACCTGTCGCCCGCACCGGGTGCCGTGTCGAGACCCGTGATGTTCACTGGCATCGAAGGCCCGGCCTCTTGCAATTGTTTGTTTGCATCGAGCGTGTCGTAGATGGCTTTCACGCGGCCATAACTTGTACCGCAAAGGACGACGTCGCCGACCTTGAGTACACCGGTTTGCACGACGACTTTGGCAATGACACCTCGGTTTGACGCTTGTTCCGACTCGAGGCAGACACCGAAGGTAGCTTTGTGGTGCTCCTACGTCTGAAACCGACCGAAAGGGCTTGTTTGTGTATATCTAAATCCGCCACCGCGCCTCGCGCGTACGGCGTACCTAATGCTTCGCCGTAGGCGCTTACTTTCCTA
>PKCQ01000612.1 GCA_002862265.1 Planctomycetaceae bacterium
AATGAATCCGAAGAGCTCGAGGGGGATGAAGCGGAACCACGTCGCAAGAAGCAGCGACGCCGTCAGATCGATCCAACCACCTGCGAACGCGATTACAACTGGGAAGAAATCGAATTCATGCGTGCCTTGGACGACTACAAGCGAGACAGCGGTCGCATGTTCCCGACATGTAGTGAGATCCTCGAAGTTGTCCGAGCTCTCGGCTACGTCCAGCTGACCGACGAAGAATCACAACTACTGGAGAGCATTCAGCAAGTCGAAGACGAAATCGCCGAAGGCATCGAACAGACCAATTCCGCAACACTCTTGCCAAGAGAACAGGACCAAGAGCAAAACTCTCCTGTTGGATAGTCAAGCGGCAGCATATTTCTTGCCGCAACGGAGCACCGTTGCGGCACTGCGCTTGACGACACATATGAGGGGAAACGCCCCCCCAATCAGGTAGCCTGCTCCATCTTTGAATCCTTAAGAAGTCCGCTGCCCCACGCATTAAATCTCAGTAAGATGCTCTGTTTTGCTTAAAATGTACAATGTTTTAGCGGATACGCCCAAGACTCGGTAAGCATCGCTTGTCATCATGTACTTCGGGAACTTTCAAAATTCATCCAATGCGGTCACATAGGCCGGTATTTCGTATCTTTTACGTGCATTTTTTTACGTGCATTTCATCGCCCCTCCATCACATGCGTGTTCGCCTACTTCCTTTCGTTAGCCTTCTAAGCATCCTCTTCGGCACGCACATCACGTGGGCCGACGAGCTCGCGCAAGAAGTTCGTAGCATTCTTTCCAATCGTTGCTTTGCTTGCCACGGTCCTGACGAAGAAGAGCGCCAAGGCGGATTTCGGCTCGACCTGCGCGAATCCTACTTGGCTGAAGCCGACTCGGGCGGACCACCAGTTGTGCCCGGTAAACCCGATCAAAGCGAACTGCTGCGGCGTTTGAAGAGCCTCGACGTATCCGAACAAATGCCTCCGCCAGATTTCGCTGGGCGTTTGGAAGACGCGGAGATTGCAAAGGTGCGTCAATGGATTAATGACGGTGCGGAGCTCCCCGAGCACTGGTCCTTCGTTGCCCCCACTAAACCTAGTCTCCCGAATCTGAGCGAAGACCAGTACCCCACCTGGAAGCACCATCCAGTCGATCAATTCGTTCGCTGGCAGCAACTGCAAAAAGACTTCTCACCATCGCCTCAAGCAAAACGTCGTGAACTCTTGCGGCGACTGAGCTTAGACCTTACCGGCCTACCACCGACGCCTGAAGAAGTAGCACGCTTTGATCAAAACACATCACCCTTTGCCTATGAACAAGAAGTCGAACGCCTTCTCAGCTCGCCACGCTTCGGCGAACACTGGGCCCGCAAGTGGCTGGACCTCGCCCGCTACGCTGACTCGGCCGGATACGCTGACGATCCGCCTCGCACCATTTGGGCTTATCGCGACTGGGTCATCCGAGCCATCAATGACAATCAAACGATTGACCAATTCACCATCGAGCAACTGGCGGGCGACCTGCTCGAGAATCCAACGGATGCTCAGCGCATCGCCACCGCATTCCACCGCAACACTTTGACCAACAATGAAGGTGGTACCAACGACGAAGAATTCCGTAACGTTGCCGTGGTCGACCGAGTCAATACGACAATGGCAGTGTGGATGGGTGTTACGATGGCGTGCGCTCAATGCCACACCCACAAATACGATCCCTTCACGCACGACGAATATTTTCAACTCTTCGCGATCTTCAATCAGTCCGAAGACGCGGATCGCCGCAATGAAAGCCCCACGCTGCCAGTTTTCACCCAAAGGCAGAAATTTCACAAAGACGAATGGGAGCTGCAACTTCTAAATCTGGAACAGCAGCTTGCGACTGTTTCGGACGCCGATCGAGAAGAATTTGAGAAGTGGACAAAACACCTGTGTGCCCCATCTTGGAATGTTTTTCCCATCGATGGGCTCAACTCAAAGTCCGGAGTGACATTTCAAAAGCAAGAAGATCAGTCCTGGATCACAGAGGGCACGAAGCCATCGGCGAAAGATGAATACGCTGCCGAACTACTTATCACACCCGAAGCTCGAGCCATATCGGCTCTCAAACTCGAAGTGCTCGCTGACCCACGTTTTCCTCAGAGCGGCCCGGGACTGGCCAACGGAAACTTTGTATTAACTAACGTGAACGCATCGCTCATCCCTAATGCAGCGCAATTGCCCGCCGCCCAGTTTCTGCGCATTGAGCATCCTGGAAAATCCAAGATCTTGTCACTCGCCGAAGTAGAAGTCTTCTCCGCTGGCAGGAACATTGCTGGCGCCGGAAAAGCCAAACAAAGTACAACGGATTTTCGTGGCCCCGCAAACCTCGCCATCGATGGCAATACCAACGGCGACTACAACGGTGCGATGTCAACAACCCACACTTCTACCAGCGACGATCCTTGGTGGGAGCTAGACCTTGGCGCTGAGCACCCCGTAGAATCCTTGAAGGTCTGGAACCGGACGGACAACAACCTGCAAAGTCGGCTGGTCGGTGCCAGAGTTCAATTACTCGCCGCCGACAGAACTATCTTGTTCGAGACAAAAATCGAAAAGGCCGAGAACTCGTACGCTCCAAAAATCAGCTTGGCTCGCGTTGTCAAGTTCACCGCAGCCTTTGCTGACTTCTCGCAAAGCGGCTTCCCAGCTGAGCATACGATCGATGACAACGCTGAATCAGGCTGGGCAGTTGCCGGTGCCCTCGGAAAATCACATTCGCTCACCCTGACTCTGGCCAAGCCGCTTCGAGTCACCGAAGCAAGCCGCCTGATAATCTCCCTGCAGCAAAACTCGAAGTATGAAAAACATGTCATCGGCCGCATTCGCATTTCCACAACGGACAGCAACTCGCTGCAAGCTTGGGCCACACTTACCGACGAAATGCGAGGCATCCAGCAACTCGCAGTAGAAAAGAGAACACCTGAGCAAAGGCAGCAGTTGCTTGAGTTCTACTCTCGCGAAATTTCAAAATCCAAGGCACCCACGCGGCAGCAACTCGCACAAATATCCAAACGATTAAAGGAACTAAAGCCAGAAACGACTGTTCCGGTGATGCAAGATCGCCCAAACGACAAGCAACGCAAGACTTTTGTTCAGATCCGCGGCAACTACAAGTCGCTTGGCCAGGAGGTTCATGCTGGAACTCCAGAGGTGTTTCATCCGCAGCCAGATACCCAAAAACTCGATCGTCTTGCATTTGCACGGTGGTTGGTTGATCGTGAAAACCCCTTGACTGCTCGGGTTTGGGTAAATCGACTCTGGGAATCCCTTTTCGGAATCGGCATCGTTCGTAGCAGTGAAGAATTCGGATCACAAGGAGATCGACCGACGCACCCACAGTTGCTCGACTGGCTTGCGGTGGAATTGATGCAAACAGGCTGGGATCGCAAAGCAATCCTGCGGCTGCTTGTGACGAGCGAGACTTACAAACAAACTTCGCAAGTCACACTAGGGAATTTGGCGCGTGACAAAGACAACATTTGGCTAGCACGCGGGCCTCGGGTGCGTCTGAGTGCAGAAATGGTTCGCGATCAATCTTTGGCCGCAGCGGGCTTGCTGTCCTCGAAGATGTTTGGAGCTCCAGTTCGCCCACCGCAACCCGACTTAGGACTCAAAGCCGCTTTTGGTAGTGCGACAGATTGGAAGCCGAGCCCAGGTGAAGATCGCTATCGCCGCGGAGTCTACACGCAGTGGCGCCGCTCCAGTCCCTACCCATCGATGGTTACTTTCGACGCGCCAAGTCGCGAGGTTTGCACCCTCCGACGAGACCGGACCAACACGCCACTGCAAGCTCTCGTGACTCTGAATGACCCCGGGTTTGTCGAAGCCGCTCAAGCTTTGGCGCGTCGCGTAGTGCTTCACGAGAACGCCGGTCAAACGGACGCACAGCAAGTGTCGAGGATGTTTGAACTCGTCACCAGTCGCCCGCCAGGCACAAACGAACTTGCGGCTCTAATAAGATTGTTCGAAAAGGCAAGAACCCAGCTGGCTGCTGATCCGGATGCAGCGATGAAACTGGCCACAGATCCTCTCGGGCCGTTGCCGGAAGAAGCAAATCCGATCGAGCTCTCTGCCTACACCGCCTTGTGCAACGTCCTACTGAATCTAGACGAAGTCTTGATGAAGCGATAAGTCATGAATCCACTTACTGAAAACTTGCAGAATCGAACGCGACGCTATTTCCTGCGGGACAGCGCCATGGGACTTGGTGCACTCGCTACCGCTAGCTTGCTGAACGAGGGCCCAGCACGAGGTGCATCGCTTTCGGTGGGCCAGTCTCACTTTGCGCCAAAAGCGCGACGCGTCATTTACTTGCACATGACTGGCTCGCCGCCGAACTTGGACTTGTTCGACTACAAACCCGAATTGATAAAACGGCACGGCGAGGATTGCCCAAAGTCCTTTCTGGACGGTCGCGAGTTTGCCTTCACGTCTGGCACGCCCACGCTGCTTGGAACACCTCAGAAGTTCGAACAGGTCGGCAAAGCTGGATCGTGGATGTCTGCCGCTCTGCCAAACTTGAAAAGAGTTTCGGACGAGATGTGCTTCGTGCACTCAATGACCACGGATCAATTCAACCACGCACCAGCGGAACTACTAATCTATACGGGTTCGCCGCGGACCGGCAGGCCTTCGATGGGCTCTTGGGTTACCTACGGCCTCGGCTCGGAAAACGAAGACCTGCCAGCCTTCGTTGTCCTGATCTCCAGCGGAGTTCAACCCAACGGCGGCAAGAGTTCCTTTGGCAGCGGCTTCTTACCCAGTGTGCATCAAGGCGTTCAATGTCGTTCAAAAGGTGATCCTGTTCTCTTCGCTTCGAACCCTCCCGGAATGAGCGAAAAACTTCGCCGTTCCACGCTCGATGCGTTGAATGAGCTGAATCAGATTCAGGCTCAGGAAATGGGGCACCCGGAAACGCAGACTCGTATTTCGCAGTACGAACTTGCCTTTCGAATGCAGACCAGTGTACCTGAAGTCATGAACATTTCCCAAGAACCGCAGTACATCTTGGACGACTACGGCGCTACGCCCGGTGGCAGCAGCTTGGCCAACAACTGCTTGTTGGCACGCCGTCTGGTCGAGTCAGGCGTTCGCTTCGTCCAGCTCTTTGATTGGGGCTGGGACTTCCACGGGACCGCAGCAGCAACCGGAATCGGGGATGGTTTGGTCGGCAAGTGCGCGACGATGGACAAACCAGTCGCGGCACTCATTCGAGATCTACGACAACGCGGTTTGCTGGATGACACGCTGATCGTCTGGGGCGGCGAATTCGGCAGAACGCCTTTCCGAGAGGGCCGCACCGCGAAAAGTAAAATCCTTGGTCGTGATCACTATCCGGACTGTTTTACAATGTGGATGGCAGGCGGCGGAACAAAAGGCGGCTTCGACTTCGGCACGACCGACGAACTCGGATTTGGCGTGATCGAAAATCCGGTTCACGTACACGATCTCCAAGCCACCATTTTGTACCAGCTCGGCTTCGACCACACGCGTCTGACATATCGCTTCCAAGGACGTGACTACCGCCTCACCGACGTTCACGGCGAAGTCATGCACGACCTACTGATGTGATTCAGTGCACGAAACAATTGCTGACTTTTAGGCTTTAGCCGATCTGAACCTTGTCAGGTCGCTCACTGAATGTAGAACAGAGTCCTCTTTCGCGGCTTCGCCTCTACTGCTGACTTTCGGCACTTCGCCTACTGGTTGCCCCATGTTGCTATAAATCTGCCACGGTTTCGCCGTTAGCCCGCAGACCTCGAAGCGCAAACGGGATT
>PKCQ01000395.1 GCA_002862265.1 Planctomycetaceae bacterium
CTCCTCCTCTTCCTCTTCCTCTTCCTCTTCCTCCTCCTCCTCCTCCTCCTCCTCCTCCTTCCCCTCATTGCACCCCCATCGTCCCTTTCCTAATGCTTGCCGCTTGCTGCTCGTGTGCTGCCTTTCTCTGTGATGACGTCATCTGTTCGTGCGTGCTGTGCGTGTCTCTCTGGGTTTCTGCTTGTTTTCGTTCTCTGCGGATCCAGGGTATCTGCCTGCGTCGTCTTGTCTCCAAAACTCTTGTTGGTCATCTCATCGCCACACGTAAGAAACCACCTTATCGGGTCGCCAAAGCTAAACTTGCGAAGGCAACGGTTCGAATCGACTGGAGATGGACTTCCTCGCCGATCTGTGGGTGACCTGCCCGATTTGCGATGGGAAGCGATACAACCACGAGACGCTACAAGTCAAGTTTAAGGAAAAGTCGATCGCAGACGTCCTCGACATGGATATCCAGCAGGCACTCGAGTTGTTCGAAAATGTGCCACGCATCTATGAAAAGCTTGAGACCTTGCAAAACGTTGGCCTGGACTACATCAAGCTCGGGCAGCCATCCCCGACTTTGTCCGGTGGAGAAGCCCAGCGAATCAAGTTGGCTAAAGAACTCTCGCGTCGCGATACGGGACGGACGTTGTATCTGCTTGACGAGCCCACAACGGGGCTGCACTTCCACGATATCAAGCTGCTGCTGAAGGTGCTTCAAGACCTGGTGGATCGCGGAAATACCGTTTTGGTCATTGAGCACAACTTGGATGTAATCAAGGCAGCTGACTGGTTGATCGATGTCGGACCTGAGGGAGGACAGGATGGCGGCCAGATTGTGTATGCTGGAACTCCGGATGGCATCGTGAAGTGCGAGCAGTCGCATACCGGCTTGTCGCTGAAAAAGCATCTCGCTGCGCCCGTCATCAAGCCAAAGTCAGCTGCGAAGAAAACGCGAGCGAAGAGTAAGAAGAAAGAGACGAGCCAGTTCCAAACTACCAAGATCAATGTTCAAGCGGCTGTAGAACATAATCTGAAGGACGTATCGCTCGAGCTTCCACATCACTCTCTGTCCGTGTTCTGTGGACCGAGTGGAAGTGGCAAAAGTTCTTTGGCAATGGACACGATCTACGCCGAAGGCCAGAGACGCTACGTCGAGAGTCTTTCTTCTTATGCTCGGCAATTCGTTGGGCAAATGCCAAAGCCCAAGGTCGAGCGTATCGAGGGCTTAGCTCCAGCTATTGCAATTGAGCAAAAGAGTGTCGCGCACAATCCGCGTTCGACCGTGGGGACGGTCACAGAAATCTATGACTACTTCCGCGTCTTGATGGCTCGGCTGGCAGAGCCACATTGCCCTGACTGTGATATTCCTGTTTCAAACCAATCCGCCGACGACATCACGAACCATTTATTGGCGTTAGAAGAAGGAACGCGGTTAATCCTAACCGCTCCACTGAAGTGGCAGCCTAATCACGATCCTGACCTTCTGTGGCGCGACTTGCGATCTTCGGGATTAGTTCGCGTTCGAGTCAATGGGCGTACTCACACGCTGGAGCAACCACCGCAACTTTCGGCGACGATCAGCTACGATATCGAAGCTGTTGTTGATCGAGTTACCATCTCGCCGAGGAATCGTAGCCGGATAGCAGAAAGTGTCGAGCTAGCACTATCGCTCGGCAATGGCAACTTGTTGGCGGTTGAGCCGCGGGACGACCAGGAGGAAATTCACTGGCAGGCCACACGGCATAGTCAGCATTTGGCATGTCGGCAATGCGGCTACAGTATGGATCCTCTCACGCCGCACTCCTTCTCCTTCAATTCGCCCCTTGGATGGTGTCAGGAATGCGAAGGCCTTGGGACGCAGACTGGGACGAGTCCCGCGCTGCTTTTGGATTCACATCTGAGTTTAAAGGAAGGTGCAATCCGCCTTTGGCCAGAAATGGGCAGTGCATCCAAGTCAGATCTCCCACCCACTGAGCTCTCTGCACCCATGCTTGAGGCCTTCTGTAAGGCGGTTGGCATTCCGATGACGAAGCCCGTGGAGCAGCTCACGAGCGGCCAACGCCGCAGTATTTTGCATGGCACCGGTGACCGTTGGTATCAAGTCACTACGGGCAAAAATATTACATTTGAATTCCAGTGGAAGGGATTGTTCCCTGCCTTGGAACATGCCTCAAGACTGAATGCTCAGTTGCGTTCGAAGTTGAGTCCTTTTGTGGCTGACGTTGCTTGCTCAGCTTGTGACGGCTCACGTTTGAACGTGAACGCCGCAGCGGCCAAGTTCCGTGGTATGACGGTTGGCGACTACACGCAAGGTACCTTGGGTTGGTTGCACGAGCAGCTGAAAGGTTGGAAGTTAAACAAACGCGAGCAAGACATTGCGGGTGAGTTGGTGCGTGAACTGCTCGTGCGAACGGAATTTCTGCTCGATGTCGGTTTGGACTATCTGTCGCTTTCACGCGCGGCCAACACGCTGAGTGGTGGTGAGTCGCAGCGGATTCGGCTGTCGAGTCAACTTGGTAGTGGGCTCTGCGGAGTGCTATATGTTCTGGACGAGCCGACGATTGGCTTGCATCCACGTGACAACGACCGGCTGATCGGCGCGCTCAAGAAGCTGCGTGATCTGGGCAATACTTTGATTGTGGTTGAGCATGATCGGGATGTAATTGAGCATAGCGATCAACTTTGCGATTTTGGTCCTGCAGCCGGGCGGTTCGGTGGTGAGTTGGTTGCCCAAGGCACGCCGAAGCAAGTAGCCCGTATGAAAAAGAGTGTTACTGGAGCCTTCCTAAGTGACAAAGAGAAGATTCCTGTTCCGAAGAAACGACGCGACACGGACAAGGGAGAAATCTCGCTTCTCGGCGCTCGTGCTCACAATCTCAAGAATGTCAACGTAGACTTCCCGCTTGGCCGACTGAATGTGGTGACTGGCCCAAGTGGTAGTGGCAAGAGTACTCTGATGAACGAAGTGCTCTACCCTTCACTGTCAAAGCGCCTGTCCAAACAAGCTGGGAAAAAGTGTACTCACGATGCGATCGAAGGCACCAAACTGATCGACAAAGTGATTCGTGTTGACCAAAGTCCGATTGGATCGAATCCGAGTTCGACGCCTGCAACCTACACCGGCGTGTTCGATTTGATTCGACAGTTGTATTCCCAGCTTCCTGCATCGCGAGCCCTTGGCTACACGCCGCGCCACTTTTCATTCAATGTGCCCGGTGGACGCTGCGACAAATGCGAAGGCAACGGGCAGCTGAAGATCGAGATGCACTTCTTGCCTGATGTCTGGGTAGAATGCGACGCCTGCAAGGGACGGCGATTTAATGAAGACACTTTATCCGTCGAGTATCACGGTTTTTCGATACACGATGTGTTGCAGATGCAGATCGGTCGGGCGTTGGAGGTATTCGACAACATTCCGAAGATTCGCCGTACGTTACAAACCTTGGTAGATGTCGGCTTGGATTACATCTCGCTTGGACAGTCTGCTCCTACGCTTTCCGGCGGGGAGGCTCAGCGAGTCAAGTTGGCCGCGGAATTATCGCGGCCCGATACTGGCAAGACCTTCTATCTGCTCGATGAGCCCACTACCGGTTTGCACTTTGGCGACATTATCAAGTTGCTAGAGGTCTTGCAGCGTTTGGTCGACTTAGGTAACACCGTTACAGTCATCGAGCACAATTTGGATGTAATCAAGGCAGCCGATTGGGTCATCGACATCGGGCCGGAAGCAGGGGCTGGCGGTGGAGAGTTAGTTTTCTGCGGTACACCTGAGGACTTGGTGAAGTACGTCAAGAAGGCTAAACCGAAGACAATCGCAGCCAAGAAGAAAACGACTGCGCGGAAGACGACTAGCAAAACGAAGGCAAAGCTCCGAAGTCATACTGGTGAAGCTTTGATTCCATTGCTGGAGTCGGCTGATTACGTCGATCGGGATGTCTACGATCCAGATGTGATTTATAAGGTGCAAGAAGGTGACATCGAGCTCGATCAGATTGGTCGAGATACCTTGTTGCCTTGGCAGGCCGACGGCCGGCGTTGGCATACTCAGGACAGCATGGATCGTGCAGGCAATCCAATTCGTTGGGATCGCCAAATTCTGGTGAAATTGCTGGATAAGATTGAGGCGATCGAAGGCTTCGCTCCCGTGAGTTTTGAGAATCGCAGCATTGTTGAAGTGGCTGGTCCAGTGAAAAGCAGAGGCTGGTTTTTGCATGCGATTACAGCAGAAACATGGCTACTGAAGCTGAAGTTCCGAGTTCCCCGACGCGCATTTACCAAGGGGAAATTGGAAGCGTTATTGGAGCTAAAGACGCTTAATCAAATTGATGAGATTGAGGCCTATGGAAATGAGTCTCGGATCAAGGCCAAGGCTGCTGGGCAATGGATGGAGCTTGAGATTCGAGCTTATACGCTAGATGAGATCGACACAGAGCGATTTTGGAATTGGTTGCAGGAAGCGAGCTTCGCGTTCCTTGGCAAGACGACTCCAGAGAAGAAGGCCGAAACGAAGCCAGGCGCGAGTTCCGACCCGAAGAACGCCACGCCTTGGAAGGTACTCAAGCAACGCTGGCATTCGCTTCGCAAAGGCTTCCCGCCTGGGAAGGAGATTGTTTGGCCAGCTGAGACTTTGTCAGTCTTCATTCAAGCGGTTCACCAATCAGCTGGAGGTGGCCGTTGGCGTTGGGACGAGCAATCAACGGCTCGATATATTTTGCCTGGGCAAAAGGAGCCATGGATTATTTTGCACACGAAGCGACCTGACGGTTTGATTGCAGTGCTGAATGGTCCTGCCGGTTACGATCCTAGAAGCTTAAAGGATTCGTTACCGATGAAGGCTCAGATTACCAAACGCGGTGACGATCAGGAACAAATTCAGATTTCATTCACCGAATTGCAGCAACCACGCAACGCGGCCGTGCGTAAATTATTGAGTACGCACATGAAGCACGCGTCGTCTCAAGTTTCGTCACCATGACAAGAACCTTGTCGGTCTGTTTGTTGAACCGGAGAAGAGCCCATGAACTCGAATGCTGAGATTTCAAATTCTTGTGTCGCACAAGCAAAGTTGGTTACTAGGCTGATGACGCTCTTGGGTTTTGTCTTGTCCATCGTGGGCTGTGCGCCCCTCGGCGATTC
Organism: Planctomycetaceae bacterium; assembly: GCA_002862265.1. Lineage (GTDB taxonomy): Bacteria > Planctomycetota > Planctomycetia > Pirellulales > Pirellulaceae > Aureliella. The sequence continues at coordinate 5,122 of PKCQ01000395.1, forward strand.
TGATCCCGCCGCGAACAGCACAAAAGCCGCGGCACAAACCTTGACTGGGCCAATTGAAGCTGTCGCCGGCGTTGGAAAGAAAGGTCAAAAGACGAGCCAAGACGAGGGTGTAACGAAGATTCTCACCGGACCGGTTTCGGCACTAGAGTACGTCAAGCAGTTTTCTGTGCTGCAAATTCAAGTTAAACAACTGATCGATGTTCATCGAGCCACCACCGGCAAGTACCCGACGAACAAGGAGTTTATGAAGTCGGTTACGGACAATCGTATCGAGCTTCCAGAGCTCGCTGAGGGGCAGGCTTACTACTTTGATCAGCAAGCGGGCAAACTAATGGTTTACCCGGAAGGTCAACTGCCGGCTAAATAGTCCGTCGGTCAATCAGTTTTACCCGCTATTCATGAAGTGAATCCTCAGCCTTAAAGTTGAGTTGTAGAGCAAAATACCAATTCGTCCATTTGGAGAAGACTAATGAAAGCGATTGCCTGTTCTCTTATTCTTGGTTTACGAGGGCGAGGGCGCGCGAAGCGCGACCCGAGCCCGATAGCGCGGTAAGCTGTCTCCGTCTCTCTTGCATCCAGCATCCAAAAAACTTGCTCAAGTAAGCTTGTGCTTTCCGGTTCGCACGCTACTCAGGTTTATGTGGTCATAGCTGTGTGAGGCCCCTCAGTTGTCCCAAAAT
>PKCQ01000391.1 GCA_002862265.1 Planctomycetaceae bacterium
AACTCAAAATCGACAAACCAAACCGCCTGGAAATCAGACAGCTTGGAACGCATCAGACTTCACCCCGCAATCGCTTCAGAACTGGGTGGTCTTCAGAGTCAATGAACCGGCCCTTGAAGGAAAGCCGCAATAGCTCACCCATTGGAGGCATTTCAGACCAATCAGGCTTCGGTAAATTGCCTTGAGCCAGATTGGGTACGTACATGCCGGCACTCATGTCGGCGACGACTTTCACCCATTGGTCTTCAGCAATGCTAGCGGCTTCGATGGCGGTTTCATGCCATCGGTTTGGTCGCCCCTCTTCGTCAGGAAGTGTTAATGGCCACAAAAAGGGCACGGGAGTATTCCGCGACTGACAGACGACCAGGAGAGTCTTAGTGACATCCCCGGCCAACAAGTCCCAGACTACCGGTGAAACCATGTGGACTTCCCGAGACTCCTTATCAACGAAACATCCCGTATCAAATTGGTTTTCTGGGCCAGTTCTTACTCGGATGAACTCTTGCTTGTGTGGCTTTCGACAAGCAACATTGGTCAAGACAGGCTTCACTTTGGCAATCCTGGCGAAGTTCTGAGATAACCGAAGCTTGGACAACTCCTCGGGATCAAACGGGTCTGCACTTTTGATTTCGGCCTGTTTCGTGGTATCTTTATCCACTGTGAAAGCCTTTCAGGGCCGGATGCTCTTGCACAGCATGCCGGCCCTTTTTCGTATTTCGAATACATGAACTCAAAATACATCTGTCCATCTTCATCAGTTGGCACAGACTCAACGCTCCTTGCCGGCCTGCGTAATGCAGCTTTTAAGCAAGGTTCACAAACAAGGTCGCGACCGCCAACAACTTGTATTTGCTTCAAGTTTATGTTCTTTGGCGGTAACTCATCACACCAATCACATCGCAATTGCATAAGTAGCCACCTTTAATTGAAGTAATCTTTAGCTAAGGACGCCTTGGATCTTCGGCGTCGGCTCTCTAACTTCGGTAGCTGCTTAGCTCTCGTGGCAGCCAAAAAGAGTCCGAGATCGCTGCCTAGAATTCGCCAGCGTGGGCGCCTCACACCCTTTCCGATTTTCGAGGCGTTTGGGCGGCCCTTGTGAATGAGAGTAAGGACCGTTTCTTCTGTCACCTGCAAGAATTCGCTAGCCTGCGACACGGTGTACATTCGCTCTTGGAGCACTTGATCTCCTCCGTTGAAAATGAGTGAAACAACGGAAGCAATCCTACGAAGAACTATAGAAATTCAATACTTCAAAGGCATTCAGTACGGCAAATCGTTAATTCTTGGCGGTTTCAGTACGGGTCAGTATGAAATTAAGTACGGCCTCTCTGCTTCTTTCTTGCCTGCTGTTTCCGGTTTTCAAGGCTCCGCTTAATGCTGTTGATAGCTGCCTCTTTTGCTGACTTGCAGCCCTTCGGCCAGTCAACCGGGTTCTGGTAATTGTAAAGGAGCTCAGCTTGTTCCGTGGCTGTCTTTTCGTTCTCAAAGATCCAAGCAGCCTCCTCTCTGACTGTCCTATACTCTGGTTTCATTGGCCTGATCACTGCTAAAAAAGCCTCTAACTTCGCATGGGAATTAACCAGCCGTGTAATCCCCTCGCCCTGCCCCTCGTCGAGGCTCAGGGTCTTGATCGACTGGGCTTCGCATAGATCTACCAAGGCGTTGAACTCACAGAGCGTATCTGCTATCGGGTAAGTTAGCCGTTTATCAATCACAGTCTCTCGCTCCAAAAGCATTGAAAGACCAACCAGCGCCATCCCAATATTTTCGCACTCATCGACGGTAACCTCTCGCGCCTCTTTACTGTTTAAGCGGTCTACCCATCGCTGTAGGGCGTTTACGTAGTCGCCTTTTAGTTGCTGCACCTCGTCCTGGCTCATGGTCATGACGCACCCCCAATCGGCCCTAACCATTCGCGAACGTGGTTCACTACCGCTCGTAGACGGTCATCTGAGATGTTCTGTCGATACCTTGCCGCCATGTTGCTCTCACTAGGCGTGTGGCCCATGATCAGATCGACGGCGGGTTGGTCGATAGCTTCACCGGCTATTGTCTCGAACGTCCTCCTGAAGTCGTAGAAAGTTCTGGCGGTTTCGAGGTTGCTATCACGCTTCGCCCTTCGCTTGGTAGCCTCAAAGTCACCCGTGACTCGATAGCCGTTCTTGCGCTCACTGATATAGTTCTTCCCGCGTTGGGAAATGAAGATTAGCGACTCTTCTCCCTTGGTCGTGGCGTGGTCAATGCATTTCTGAAGCGCCTTAGCTGTCTCCGGCCAAAGTGGAAGGCGACGAGGTACGGCGCTTTTGACTCTTGCCCAGGAAAGCCAACCATCCTTGATCGCGGATCGAGGCAATGCGGCGCACTCTTCGTTTCCGAAACCGCCTTGGAGCCCCAACAACATCATGGCTCTCATATTGAGGTTGGCAGCGTCTAAGAGCATGTGGAACTCTTCCGGCGTGAAGGTTTGGTCCCCCTTGGCGTTCCGAAGCTTGCGAAACTCAGCAGCCTTAGCTTTCGAAACGTCCGTCCAAAGTTGGGTGGGTCGTCTAGGACTCGATCTTCGTAGGCAGTGGTGAACACGCTGCGAATTTGTGTGATTCGCTTGGCTTGACCATTTGCGTTGAACTTCCTCGCCAAAGCTCTCCGCATAACCTCGAAACGCTGCGGCCCGCAAAGCTTCGCCGGCAAAGTCTTTCCTACGGTCGCTAGAAGCAATTCGCAAGTGGCGTGGTATTCGTCGAACGTAGACTTTTGCAGTTCCCCCGCTTCGTACAAAGTCTCCTTGCCGCTGAGCCAGTGATTGCAAAGATCCTTCACCGTTAGAGTTGTACGCCCTGTACAACTTTCATCGAGGGGGTCGTAGGCTGGCGGCTCTTGCCCTTGGTCGATGAAATGTTTGTCGTGGCGCCACTTCTCTTTTGAGAATGCAGCATCGGGGTCATCATCGCACCGATAAAAATAGTAGAAACGGCCCTGATATTTCTTATACCAAAGACCTCTTGCGTGCCGACCTAGCTCCAAGCGCTTACGTTCTGTAGACTTAGGCGCGTGCATCTCCTTCGTTTTGCGTAATAGGATGAGATGTGCATGGCTGACGAGTATTAGCGGTACTCGTTAGCCTTGATCAACCCAAAGCTGTACGGCATGGTTGTACAGCATCAAGTAGGGAAGAGTTTCGAAAACAAAAAACCCTTGTTTTTCTAGGGTTGGACGGTTGGCAGAGTGGTCGATTGCGGTGGTCTTGAAAACCATTGAACTGAGAGGTTCCGGGGGTTCGAATCCCTCACCGTCCGTTTCTTTTCTTTGCTCGGTATCGCTACTTACGGATTACCGGCAGAGTCGATTCCTGAGCTTTCACAATGCAGAAAGCGATGATGAGGTGATTTTCTCGCGCCTTGTTTTCTCCAGCCCCCGAAATCTGTTGGAAAGGTCCGTTGTGGAAGGTGTCTTCGAGGTAAAGCATCCGTTGGTGGATCATCACCTGACCATTCTTCGCGACACGACTACTCCACCATCGCTTTTTCGACAGCAGACACATCGCCTCGCGGCCTTGCTAGCTCATGTCGCGACAGAGGATTTGCCTCTGCAGGACAAGCAGATCCAAACGCCAATCACGGAGATGACTGGTAGCGAATTGAGCTGCCGGATTGCGATTGTACCGATTCTGAGAGCGGGTCTTGGATTGGTCGATCCGTTGCAAGATTTACTTCCCGATGCAGAGGTTTGGCATCTCGGGATGTATCGTGACGAGAAGACAGCCAAACCGGTCGAATACTACTGCAAGCTGCCCGAAGGCGGAGCTTGTGACGTCGGATTTGTGCTAGACCCAATGCTGGCGACAGGCGGGAGTGTTGTCTCAGCAATTGAAGCACTTGAGCGTTGGGGCTGTCCGGATATTCGAGTTTTGTCAGTGATTGCTTCTCGGCCCGGTGTTGAGCGTTTGCAAGAGGCGTTTCCGAGGGTGAGGATTTTTGTGAGTTCCATTGACCCAGAGCTGAATGAGAACAAGTTTATCGTTCCAGGCCTTGGCGACGCTGGCGATCGAATCTTCAACACACTCTGGTGAGGGACCTCGCCCGTGATCGTCGTCGTCGACTCTCGTTGAGTGGATGAGGCAACGAATCCGCAGCCCCCTTACAGTAGGCACGCGCACGAGCAAGCCGGCGTTCGGACGCAACACTAATCGGATCGTGGACTTGTTTTGGCACAGCAAAAAAATAATCGCCCGGCGTTCTTTCCGTCGCCTGAGCTAGCGGATGAGACGGGGTTTCTTGTTGAGGATGCTCGGATCGATCGCGAGCGTATTCTAGATGCGTACCAGCATGCGATTTTCCCCTGGCCATATCTTGAGCCAGAATCGCAGTGGATCGTTGGTTGGTATAGCCCCCATCCACGTGCCGTATTGAAGCTGGATGAACTTCGCGTTCCCAAGCGGCTAATGCGAAAGCTGCGTTCTGGCAAATTCTACTTCAGTTTCAATCAAAGCTTTGAAAGAGTCCTATATCATTGTCGGACGGTCGGCGGTCGCCAACAGGAAGCGTGGCTGATGCCAAGGCTCGCAGAAGAACTGCAAGGGCTTCACGAAGAAGGAACTGCTTGCAGCTTAGAAGTCTACGATGCGACAGATTATTCCGCACAAGAGCTCTGCGGTGGAGTTTACGGGCTCAGCATTGGCCAAGCCTTCTGTGCCGAAAGTATGTTTTACTTGAACCCGGACGCTTCGAAGGCGGCGATCGTTGCATTGGTCCGCATTCTGCGCGACTCCGACTACCAGCTGCTGGATATTCAAACTCCGTCCATGCACATGACTAACCTGGGAGCCACATTGATTTCGCGAGGCGAACTGCACAAAAGTCTTGAACGAAATTGCAGACGCAATGAATTGGCTAAGTGGGAGAGTCGCGACTTCTTCACGTGGTCAGATCTAGCTTTAGATTGCAGATTGCCAAAGCCTGAGCAGCCCTACTTCATTTGGTGACCAACTTCATGCCCTGTCGATCCTTACCGTGTCAAACACACCAAAAGAGCCGCCTACCTTGGGAAACTGGGGAAACAGGTAGGTTTGATGGTGACTTTGACATTCGACCTAACGATATATTATAATGAGGCCCCTCCTGGGCGGACAGACACACTTGGTGCAAGCCGGTGGACAATCGAGACTATGTAAGTTGTGAGTATTCTGCGGAAGCTCTGATCGAATCCAAGGCCCTCCCCACAAATCCCACCTCTACCATTCTTGATTTGCCTAGTTGGAAATCGAGGATTTTTAAAATTCAGTGCTCGACACTGATGAATTGATACACGAGTCCGAAGTCGGATTCTAACTTCGCACACCAAATCTTACTTTGATCCGATGGAGTGATTGTTCTATGCATTGCTTTGGTAATCAATTGTCCCGACGTAGTATGCTGACGGTTGGAGCCTTCGGCGGGCTGACTTTGGCTGATTTTCTTCGTGCCAGAAGCGTTCGCGCGGACCAAAAGCACTATGACTTCATTCCGGCTAAAGCAGAGAGTGTCATTCACATTTTCTTGCCCGGTGGAATGGCTCATCAGGAATCATTTGATCCTAAGCCCTACAGCCCGCTGGAGTACCGCGGTGAGATGGGAACGATCAAGACGAATACTGGTGAAGTAGTAAGCCAGGCGATTCCTAAGTTGGCGCAGTGTGCCGACAAATTCACGATCATCCGCTCAATGACGCATGGTGAAGCCGCTCACGAACGCGGCACACACAATATGTTCACAGGCTACAAACCGAGTCCTGCCTTGGTCTTCCCGAGCTTCGG
>PKCQ01000007.1 GCA_002862265.1 Planctomycetaceae bacterium
AATCATGGGAAATATCCTAAGCTTGAAAGTTGCATTTCAGGAACTATCGCCCCCAGACACCTTCAAACGCAAGTTAAACTAAGATAAGAACTTGCCACAGCTGCACGAAACACAGCTCAGTTCACGGTTCAAAAGAACTCCAAACCAGAAAAAACCTGAGCTACGACACTAAACCACAGGTCGATCGCGTCTCTATCCAGCCAGCCTTAATTTTACTCCCCAGTTCTTCCATTGCACAACGCGAACGCGGCGAAGTCAAGTAAAGCGGCCCTGACCGAGGCAAAACTAACCTTTTGGTGGGCTCTTGCCGTATTTTCCACCGCCACCGCCGCAGCCTGGAGCCTGACCGGAGAGTCGCTTTGGCTAGACGAATTGCACACCAGCTGGTGCATCGAGGGGAATTGGGTGGATTTACAGGAGCGTTCACAGGCCGGAAATCAGCCTCCAGGCTACGTGCTGCTCATTTCAAGCCTTCATTGGACAGTTAGCCAAATGGCCGGCGGAGCTCATGACTGGATCCTGCGGATTCCTTCGGTGCTGGCCCACGCAAGCAGCAGCTTGGTCCTATTCGTGTTGAGCTCCAAGTTACTCAGAGAGCGGAAGCGACAGGAATCGAATCCGCTATTTTGTGACGGACTTGCTGCTGCCATCTCAATCTGCTGGTTCTGCCTCGACCGCTCTCAGCTATTCTTTGCATCCGAAGCTCGAGCCTATGCCCTACTTCAACTTGTACAGTTTCTCGGCTGGCTGTGCACCTGGCAGTACATCCGCCCCAATGACGCGGGCAACATGCGGACACATTTTCTTCTTCTCTGGGGTCTGAGCTCAGCCATCGGCTTGCACCTTCACTTTATGGCTGCACTTGCAATCCTTTGGCAAGGAATCACCCTGCTGATAGTCGTCACAGTAAGAGGGGCACCCAAGGCTACCATCGGCTTTTTCATTACTGCTCTATGCACTGCAGCGATTTGCTTCCCAACCATTACGCAAGGCGTCCCGGTCTGGCAGCGCCGCGACCAATGGCAAAGCTTTGCCGGCAATACGGACTGGCACTATGCGGCCACGATGTTTCCTTTGCTGAGCTTTCTTGTACTTCCTACTCTGGTTCTATTCCTCGACCGAATCGCACGAAGCAAACACGAAGCATCAGGCCCAGCGGAGATAGAACCTTCCAAGCTTTGGAGCAAAACACTCTTTTGGCTCGTCGCCTTTACAGGTCCTTGGCTCACCGCTTGGGCTGTCACGGCAGTTAAATTCGCGCCGGTATTTCACAGTCGCTATGTTTTGTGCAGCGCAATCCCGCTTGTTGCACTTGGGATTTGTCTCGTTGCTCAGATTCGGCGGCGAAGCTTACAGATCGCAGCCGTGTCAATCGGATTCTGTTGCTTGTTTTATTGCCAAGGGTATCTGCAAGTCTGGCGAGCAGGACAGTTCATCGGCTGGCAGCGTGGCGAAGACTGGCGTGCTGCCTCTGCTTGGATCGAAGACCACATTTCTGCGGGTGACGAAATTTGGTGTGCAGCAGGGTTGATTGAGGGAGAAAACCTCAGTCTGCCGATCTCTGAACGACTCGATGAATATCTCACCTTTCCATTTCGCGGTGCCTACAAGGTTCAGGATTCTGGCGGTCAGTTTGTCAATCCGAATACTCTGGTTGCCGATGCCGGCCTTTGGCCAAGCCAATGGATGAAACAAGAAACAGTAGAGCAGGGCGGGGCTCGCACTCGCTTTCTAATCTGCCGCGCCGCGCCACAGCAGCTCGGGCAAGTGCTGGAGTATCTGAAGCGAGAGCTTAGAAGGGCGGGTTACGAGCTCGAACTGACGCAGCCAATTCAATCCTTTGGAACACTCTCTGCTGCGAGCGTGAGAGGAGACTTCTGACGGCAGCAGCCCGCACAAGCCGCCTCGCTACACACCTCGCTAACGCATCGGGTTAGGAATGAGCCCGACGGACAGCTAACAGCTACTTCACTCGAAACTGAATCGCGATGGTCGTTGAAGGCTTGGCTGCGTTACGCTCTTGCATTTTAACTTCGAAGGGCCGAGCAATACTGTTGCCGCAGCGGTCTTCGAGGTTCACGGCTACGTCTAGCGAGTGGAACCCTGCAGACCACGGCTTCTCAGGCGTAAAGCTCCATTTGGTTTCATAGTTCGAAATCGCTACGCGGCCCTCAACCTCTTTTCCGAGTCCGTCATAAATCACAAGCACTCGACTGAGCATCGCGTAGTCGAGCGGCTCAATAAAAGTCAGTTGTAGAGGCTCTTTGCTTCCCTTCGCTGGTGAGACAATCTTCCACTGATGAGGCTGTGGCTGTTCGTGGTCAGGATCAGCAACTCTAAAACGTTTCACAAATGGCTTTTCCAAAGTTGCCCCATCCGCGCCCGACCAATCCGATCCAATTTTCAGAGTGTATTCTCGCCCTCGCTCCAACGCAGGGCCTTTGTCTTCGTTTGGCTTCACCCCACGCTTGATGCGCCCTGGATGAACGAACAACGTGAAACGTTTCTGCTGGCCATCCCAGAGCTCTTCACCAAGCTCCAGAAACGCATCCTCAACGACTCTCTCTCCGTGCAACAACTGAATATGTCGGTACGCTTCGCCGCGTTTCATTGGCTTGGAAAAGTAAATGTAGAACTTGAGCAAGTTCTCAGGTAGTAGATCCGCAGATGGGTAAACTGCACTCACCTCGGCAGCGACCGCTTTTCCCGACCGCGCGACCGAAAAAGTAAATCGCTTGCCATCCAATTCGGGTCGTTTCAAACTTGCAGAAAATCGCACCTGATAATCGAGACCAGTCGAAAGCGGAAAACGAGGTACGAACGCTACACCACCTCCACGCCATTGGTACGTTCCCAACATCGGTTCGGTGGCATCACCAACATAAACCGCAAAGAACTTCGAAAGCTGGTCTGTGTTGATTTTTGGCAGGCCCTGAACCCGAAAGTAGTGTTTGCCGGAAATCTCTACCAGCTGTACATCAACCTCCGCCGCTCGCAGGGAAGCAAACAGAACACAGAAAAGCGAAACACAAAGCTGCAACGCGAACAACTGCGAAAACCGACTCACAACCATCCCCCGGCTCAAACACTTTCACTAAAAAACAGAGTTCGCCGCGGCGACCGGGGCGAACTCATTGAGTGCTAAAGGTTATTGATGCTAGTTGCAAGCCAACTATGGCAGCGCAACGGTTTTGAGATTCATTCCCGAATCCGTTGCGAACAGCATCACTGCGTGTGCAGCATCAAATTTGTCGAGTTGTACAACACCTTCAAATTGCTTCATCGTTTCGTAGCTTAAGCCAGCTGTTCCGCCTCCGCCAACTCGTTCTTTGATCGCGTCTACTTCTTCGATATCACTCATGCTCAACTTCATCTTCATCACGCCGCGGGAAGAATTCGAAAGCAGCAAGTAATCTTGACCTTCTTTATTGTAGACAATCATGTCCAATGGCTTATTGCGATTTCCAAGCTCTGCGATAGTCTTGCCCATGGTCTTCTCGCCATCCAAGTCGCCGACCGGAATCTGCACCAACGGCGTGCAAGTGTAAGCAGCCAGCACATTATTCTCATAGGTGATGAAGGTTTGGACTGGTGACCGTGTTTCCAAGCCGCCGTGCGCACCGTGGTAGACCTCGATGCTCGTGTCACTCATCGCGCCATCGAAAGGGAAATCAAACACACGTAGCTTGGAAGCAAACTCTTCGTTCGATAGGCCGGCCACGATAACCTTCCCGGAGTTGAACTGAATGTCGGTAATGGCATTCATGCGAGGATTGCGTCCTCGACGGTCGCGGCCAGACTTTGGAGCGTTGTCAAATTTGGCATGAGCAAACTCGACTTTCCCCAGGCTAAACTCAGACACCCTGTCTTTGTTGTCGACTTTAAAAATCAACGGAATTGAATCGGGGCCGCGGCCTCGTGCTACCGACAAGTATACGCTTCCGCTCTTCGGATTCACCACCATGTCATTGATGACTGTTTCGGCAGGTGAGCTACCGACCATATCGGCAATTTTTTTGTTGACACCCTCGATGTTCACAGGCGCCAGCTCTGTCGAGCTATCTGTAGTATCCTTCGTATCAATTGCGTAGACCGCAGCGTTCAAAGAGTCTCCGACGAACAAAACGCCGTCAGGGCCAAACGCCAGTGGTCCGGCGTGCCTCAGATTCGGCTTGCCGGTTTCCAGTCCATGCCCAGCCGAAACGAGAGTCGGTGGCAACAAAGCGAGCATACAGGCGGTCGCACAGATCAGGCGAACCCAAGAAAAGAACATACAAATGCTCCAAACAAAGTAATAGGAGTTGGCGGGAAGGGTGGGGCAGAACGAACCAGACCGACCAATTAACGTGGCTCAATTCGCCGTTGGCGATTATTGCAAATCATTTTGGCGAAGCAATGAAAACTGAGTTACGAATCCGCGATTATGTGATATCTGTGGTCAGACACCTTAAGCTTCCTGCACCGATCCCCAGACTACTCTGGGCAGCGACCTGCACAAAATCAGCTGTCGTAGCAACATACTAGCCCGCATTGCCAGCTTTTGCGGTCTTAGCTTCTTGAATTCCAACTCCCTGTTCTTCCGCGTACTTGCGAACGTCAGCGGTGATCTTCATGGAGCAGAACGTCGGCCCGCACATCGAACAGAAGTGAGCCGTCTTGGCACCTTCGGCCGGCAATGTCTCGTCGTGATACTCAATTGCCCGAGCAGGATCGAGCCCGAGCGCGAATTGATCGCGCCAGCGGAACTCAAATCGAGCCTTCGAAATGGCGTTATCGCGAACTTGAGCCGCAGGATGCCCCTTAGCTAGATCCGCTGCGTGGGCGGCAATCTTATAAGTAATGACACCTTCGCGAACATCATTCCGATCTGGCAAACCGAGGTGCTCCTTTGGAGTCACATAGCAGAGCATAGCACACCCGTACCAGCCAATCTGCGCGGCACCGATCCCTGAGGTAAAGTGATCGTAGCCAGGTGCGACATCTGTAGTAAGTGGACCGAGCGTGTAAAAAGGAGCTTCATGGCACCACTCGATTTGCTTCTGCATGTTCTCCTGAATCAGGTGCATCGGAACGTGCCCTGGCCCCTCATTCATCACCTGACAACCTTTCTCCCAAGCCCGCTTGGTCAGTTCACCTTGAACTTCTAGCTCGGCCAACTGCGCGTAGTCATTCGCATCCGCAATCGAACCGGGCCTCAGCCCATCACCGATCGAGAAACTCACATCGTAGGCGGCGGAAATATCACAGATCTCATCCCAATGCTCATAGAGGAAGTTCTCTTTCTCATGGTGAATGCACCACTTCGCCATGATGGAGCCACCGCGGGAAACGATTCCGGTCATGCGTTTGGCCGTGTGAGGAACAAAGGCCTTGAGAACGCCCGCGTGAATCGTAAAGTAATCGACACCTTGCTCGGCTTGCTCAATCAACGTGTCGCGGAACAATTCCCAGGTCAGAGCTTCGATCTGCCCGCCTGTCTTCTCTAAAGCTTGGTAGATGGGGACCGTTCCGATCGGAACCGGACTATTGCGTATGATCCACTCCCGCGTCGCGTGAATATTCTTTCCGGTAGAAAGATCCATGACCGTGTCCGCGCCCCACTTCGTCGCCCAACGCATCTTCTCGACTTCTTCGTCTATCGTTGACGTGACAGCCGAGTTCCCGATATTAGCGTTGATCTTCACCAAGAAATTCCGGCCAATAATCATCGGCTCGTTTTCTGGATGATTCACATTAGCAGGAATGATCGCGCGGCCTCGAGCAACCTCGG